>NZ_JBEXZS010000146.1:0-30343 GCF_040593685.1 Methylobacterium sp. EM32
TCGTGGCGCTCAACCACCTGCGCGGCGGGGGGACGAGCCTGACGCTCAATTGCGGCTACGGCCGCGGCTACTCGGTGCTGGAGGTGATCGACGTGGTAAAGTCGGTCTCCGGCGTCGATTTCCCGGTCACGCTCTCGCCGCGCCGGGCCGGCGACCCGTCGCGGATCGTCGCCGGAGCCGACCGCATCCGGGCCGAGCTCGGCTGGGTGCCGCAGCACGACGATTTGCGCCAGATCGTCACCCAGGCGCTCGCCTGGGAGGAGGCGCTGGGCCGGCGCAACCTGCGCTAAAACATTGCCCGACAAAGTGTATACCGGTTCGTCGCAAAAAATTCGACGAAACGAGGGTTGGAAAGCTTCGCGATTGCAAAGCGTTCGAGCGGCTCGATGGTGCGGTTGACGTCCGAGGTCAGCCCGGTCGGGCGGCGGACTTCGTTTCAGCGACATTCCTGAACGTCATTCAATGAGACGAAACGATATCTACGGTGGCAGGATTTCGGTCGATCAGAAGCCAGCCCGGACATCCCGACGCGTCGCATCGGCCATTGCCATCCCACTGCCAAACCAAGCCATTTGCGTGCCGCTGGCTCAGCAGGCCATTCAGGGCGGCTGTCATCTGGACCGTCGCGCCGTTCCGGTCGATGAGGATCCATCCGGGGCAGTTGCTGGCGTCGCAGGACGAGCGGCCATCCCACTTCCAGAGCTTGCCGTCCGCGTGGCGCTGGAACAGCGCTCCGCCGGCGGCGGAGATGTCGGCGGTCGCACCATTTCGGTCGATGAGCAGCCATCCCGGGCAGCCACTGGCGCTGCAGGACGAGCGACCGTCCCACTTCCAGAGCTTGCCGTCCGCGTGGCGCTGGAACAAGCCGCCGGCGTCGCCGACCGCTTGCACCGTCGCGCCGTTCCGGTCGATGAGCAGCCATCCGGGGCAGCCGCCGGCGTCGCATGACGAGCGACCGTCCCACTTCCAGAGCTTGCCGTCCGCATGACGCTGGACGAGCGTGTCGGCGGTCGCCGAGATGGAGGCGGTCGCGCCGTTCCGGTCGATGAGGATCCATCCGGGGCAGCCGCCGGCGTCGCAGGACGAGCGGCCGTCCCACTTCCAGAGCTTGCCGTCCGCATGGCGCTGGAAGAGGGCCTTGGATCCGGCGGCGATCGAACGCGTTGCGCCGTTCCGATCGATCAGGATCCATCCGGGGCAGCCGTCCTGATTGCACTGGCTGTAGGTATCCCAGGCCCAGATCTTGCCGTCCGCGTGACGCTGGTAGACGAGATTGTCCGATCCGACGACGACCTCCGCCGTGTTGGTGTTGCGGTCGATGAGCCTCCACCCGGGGCAGCCTGCAGCTCCGCAAGCGGCGCCGGTGAACATCCAGATGCTGCCGTCGCCGTGCCGTTGGGCCAGCCTCTGCTGTGGTGTGCCGTAGATCGACCGGGCTCCGGCGACGTCGTTGGGGGTCAGGGTCTGCCAAGCCGTGTTGCAGTAGCTCCACCCCATGATCGACGACGGGTCGACCGGGCTGAGCGAGACGAGGTTCGGGTCGCCGCCCTTGTAGCAGGACACGTTCGGCGGCCCGCCCGTCCGGTCCTGTTCGTGGCCGAACCCGAGGACGTGGCCGAACTCGTGCAGGATCAATCCGCGGAAGGACGCGCGCGTGGCAGCGTTGGTGTCCCAATCGCGTCTGAAACCCATCAGCAGTCCCGGCGGATCGTTCGGCGGTGGCTTGGTCCGCTCGGCCGCATTCGACAGGGTTGCCATGCCGGGCTGCAGTGTCGTCCCGTTGTTGCTCGCATCCCCGATTCGCAGGTAGGCCCGGACATGTCGCGCCGTGCCGGAAGTCGGGCAATCCGCCCACGATATGCGGAGGCGGGTTGCGGCGATCCATCCGCCCTCGATGGTCTCGCGGACGAAGCTCTTCGCACGGTCCTCGTCGGCCTGGCCGGTGAATCCATCCAGCTTGTGCCAGCACATCGGCACGAGGTTGCCGTTGTCGGTCCAGAACTTCGTCCCGCGAGACGCCACGAGCTCCGACTGGCTCGTACCGAGAGGCTGGGCCGTCGCCTCGGGCCTGTCGCCGAGGGACAGGCCGAGGACAAGGCCGACGAGGGGCGCCAGGGATGCGAAATGCCGGACGCTCGAAGTGCACAGCTTCCATCGCATGACCGTCTCCATCACCGTATGTTCGCCGATCATCGGGGCTCGTCGAAAGTGAGCAGGTCCTCGCGGATCCGAATTTGAAATCAAGCTCTTCGATGAAGATGCGCCCAGCGAAGACGCTAACGCGCGCCCAGGGATCAATCAGCAATCAAAAAATTTCGATATATCCTACGAAATCGGCATCAAAGTCAAATTATTAACGATAATATACCTTGAAAACCACAAAAAATCCAGACGCTCGCGTTGTCGCCGAGGATCATGACCAAGAACCTGTTTGACTGCAGGATGAATTTTATCCCACCCACGACCTCATCCTAAGGTGTCTGGCGATCTCAGATCGCACACGAAGTGAGCCTCGAAGGAGGCCTCCAGAGACCTCGGAGATTTCTGGAAGCCTCCTTCGAGGTCAGTCGATTGAAAATCGACTGATACCTCAGGATGAGGTCGTGGGTGGGAAAGGAAAAGCGTCTTTTGGTACTGGCTTTTCAAGTCAAACAGGGTCCGAGCAGGACGGGCGAGCGTAGCCCGACGGGTCATGGTTCGAAAGCAGCCCGGATGCAGAACCCTTAGTCGGTGCTACCGTATGCTCCACGCGTACACATCGAGCGGATCTTCCACATCACTCGCCGGCCGATCTTCTCTATCTACGACTCCGCTTTGATTGGCGTCATCCAATTGAAGGACGTCGCTCGAGAGATTACGACGTGTCTGGCCGATCGGCTGGCGGGACGAACTCTGCGGATCCCCGCTCTCGGTCCGCAACACCACTCCAGGGGACGCGACCACGCGCCGGAGGGACCGACCGGCGCCCGCCGGATCCTGCGGGGCGGTCAGGCCGGGCGACCGCCCGGCCGCCCGGTCGGGCGGAGCATCGCATGGCTGCGGTCCGGGCGCTTCTCCCGGGCGCGTGCGAGGACCGTATCATAGAGGTCGACGAGCTGATCGCACCACGCGTCCGGTCGCGGGGCGAGGACGGCAGAATGGGCGAACCCGGCCTCGCTCATCCGTTGCACGGCGACGTCGTCCCGGGCGAGACCCGCCATGGCGGCGGCGAGGGCTGCGCGGTCGTACGGGTCGCAGACCTGTGCACAGCCCAGGGCCTCGGCCTCGTGGGCGATGAGCGCGTGCTGCGAGACGAGCACCGGCACGCCGCTCGCCATCGCCTCGAGGGTCACGAGCCCGAACGTCTCGCGCCAACGGGTCGGAACCACCGCGAAGCGGACCGCGCCGACGATCCGGGCGATCTCGTCCGGTGAGCGCCAGCCCAGGATCCGCGCCCCTGGATGGATCCGCGCGAGTTCCTCCCGAAGCGGCCCGTCACCGACGATCGTCAGGGGCAGGCCGGCTTCGCGGGCGGCTGCGGCGACCACGTCGGGCCCCTTGTCGCGCTCCAGCCGCCCGACGAACAGAACGTCGCCGTTGCGCTCGGCCTCGACCCGCGTCGTTCGCCAGGGGACGACCGGATTCCGGAGCACGGCGATGCGGTCGCGGGCGGCGCCCCCCCGGACGAGGAGCGGGACCATCCCGTCATGGACCGCCAGCACGGTGGCGGGCGAGCGGGCAAGGTCGATCATGCCCTGTCGGACGGCGTGGCGCGCGACGCGCCAGAGCTTGTGGCCGTAGTGGCGCCGGTCGCATTGCGTCGTCAGGCAGGCCCCCGAAAGCGGCACGCGATCGCAGGCCGTCCCCGCCTGGAAATCGAAATGGCCGCCATTCGGGCAGACCAGGAAGTAATCGTGCGCCGTCATCACCAGTCGCTCCGCCACACGATGAAGGGGGCGGAACACCGAGGGAGACAGCACCTTGTGCCAGTTATGCAGGTGATAGACTGTACCGGGCGTGTCGTTCGCCCGGATCCACTCGGCGACGAAGCGCAGGGCCGGGAGGCTGAACACCCCTCGGGCCGCGGCCGCCGCACGCCCGCCTTGCATCAGGCTGAGGCCGCCGAGCGAATGGAGCTCGACGCCCGGCATCGCCCGCCACCGGTCGGCGCCCTCGGGCTCGGCACTGCCGTTGAGGATCGTCACCGGGATGTTGCGTCCGGCCAGCAACCGCACGGAGCGCAACGCGATGCCGGCTGCCCCGCCGCTCTCGACGGCGTCGTCGCTGAGAACCACCACCCTGTCGACCATCTGCGGATCCTCGTCGGGTAACAGCCGCCTCAGGGGAGGCGGACGATGCGGGTGGGATGCAGCCGGCCGCACACGAGGTCGGCGAGGGCGCTGATGTTGCCGGCGACCCGACCGCGGCGATCGATGTGCGGCTCGGGCCGGAGGGAGCGCGCCACGTTCATGGCGATGTTGCGCGCCATCAGCCAGACCGCCCGCGGCCAGGCGAAGCTGCCCTTGCCGACGAGGTAGAGGGGATTGGCGATCTGGGAGTAGCCGAAACGCCGGCCGGATTGCCGGCCGCCCTTCACCCCGAGATGGACCCCGACAGCCGGCCCGACCCGCTCCAGGTGCCCGAAGCGCGCGATGCGACGACTGAAGTCGACGTCCTCCAGCCAGCCGTACGCCGGCAGGGCCTCGTCGAACTCCAGGCCGCCCGCGCGGATTGCCGAGACGCGGAACGTCATGTTGCAGCCATAGGCATTGTAGACCGGGATCGAGGCAGCCGCACCGTTCCGGCCATCAAGGAAGCGCTCGGCATCCTCGATGGCGTAGCCTGCGCCGGTGATGCCGTCCGCCACGACGACCCCCGTCGCGCCGACGAGGCCCGGTTTCGCCAGGAAGGCCGCTTCGATGGATTCCAGGTAGGTATCGGCCGGCACGAAATCGTCGTCGAAGAAGCAGACCAGGTCGGCATCGTCCACGGCCGCCAGGATCGCGTTGCGCTGCCGCGTCAGCCCACGGTCCCCCACGAGGACGAGCGGTTCCTCCCCGTCCGGGACTGGATCGAGATCGGCCAGCGTCGGCACCGCCGCCACGACGATGTCGGGATGCCGGGTCTGGCGGCGAAGGCGCCGGAGCGTCTCCCGGGCGATGGCGGGACGCCCGGCGGTCGCAATCCCGACCGCGATCCGCAAGGGGCGCCGCCGGTCTCCCGCCGGCGCAGCGGCGGGCAGGCCCATCCCGCCCGACGAGATCGTCCCGAGGCCGCCGGCGTCGCGCAGGCGATGAAACCAGTCGATCAGCGTGATTCCGGCCAGGAGGCCGTAGACCCAGACGAAGCCGAGCGCCGCGCCGGCCAGGCCCGCGACCTCAAACGCCAGGTGCGACCGGACCGAACCCAGCTTTCTCGTGCCGTTCTTTAACAAGACGACAGCAGTCATTGCCAGATATCCTTTTGCTATCTGCCGATATTCCGCCAACATACAAGCATAAACGACGTATTTATACAATATGTCCATTGACACCATCTTGCATATATTTGATATTCCTCACGTGCCGCAGGCACGGAGACGAGAGGCGAGATCTGCCATGTTTCGACGTTCCCTTCTGTGCGCGGTGGCGATGGCGAGCGCACTGGCCGGTCCGGTGGCCGCGGCCCCGGAGGCCTATCGCCTCGGCCCCGAGGACCGTGTCCGCCTCAAGGTCACCGAATGGCGTGCCGCCCGTGGCGAGAGCTACGAATGGGAGGCGCTGACCGGAGAATTTCTCATCGATGCCGGCGGCAGACTGGCGCTGCCCCTCCTCGGCGAGGTCAGCGCAGGCGGGATGACGACGAGCGAGCTGTCCGGCCTCGTCGCGGAGGCGCTCCAGCGGCGAGTTGGCCTCGTGTCCCGACCGGACGCCTCGGTCGAGGTCGCCCAGTTCCGGCCCTTCTTCGTCGTGGGGCAGGTGGACAAACCCGGCGCCTATCCCTACCGCCCCGGACTCACCGTGCTCCAGGCCGTCAGCTTGGCCGGCGGCCTCTACCGCGAGGTGCCCATGGGGGCGCAGCGCCTCGCCCGCGAGGTCATCAATGCGCGGGGTGAACTGCGCGATCTCATGATCGAGCGCAGTGCCTTGCTGGCGCGCCGCGCCCGGCTCCAGGCCGAGACGCGGGGGGATGCGGCGATCACCTTCCCGGAGGCGGTGACGGAGGAGCGCAAGACGATCCCCGCCGTCGCCGACGCCATGCGTGAGGAGGAGGCGCTGTTCGAGGCCAGGCGCATCGCCCTGCGCTCGCAGATCGATGCGCTGACGCAGGCCAAGCTCCTGATCGACGCCGAAATCGGTACGCTGCAGGAGAAGGCCGTCACGCAAGACCGTCAGCTCGGGCTCGCGCGCAAGGAACTCGACAACATCAACGCGCTGATGCAGCGCGGCCTGGCGATCAGCCCGCGTCAGCTCGCCCTCGAGCAGACCGTCGCCCAGATGGAGAGCGCCCGCCTGGACATCGCCCTGGCGATCTCCCGGTCGCGCCAGGACATCAGCCGCAACGACCGGACCATCCTGGACCTGCGCAACCAGCGCCAGAGCACGGTGCTGATCGACCTTCGCGAGACGCAGACGAAGCTCGCCAAAATTCAGGAGAAAGCGGAGACGATGCGCGCCCTGCTGATCGACAGCGAGGTCACGGCCCCGCAGGCGATCCTGGCCCGCCGGATCGCCGAACGCCGGCCGATGACCTACGCCCTCGTGCGGCGGGAGGCCGATGGCGTCCGGGAGATCGCCGCGAGCGAGACCGAAACGGTTCAGCCCGGCGACGTCCTCAAGGTCGAAGGACCGCTCCCCGACGAGACTCCGCCGCGGAGCCGGGTGGGGGCCGACACCACTGCGACGGTCGTGGGACGGGGCGGCTGACGCGGCGCGCGGGCGCGTCATCCCGGGGCCTCGCCCGGGACCGTGCCCGAGAGCCTGTGCGGCGCAGGGCCCCGCCCTGCCCGCACCCGTGCGAAGCCGGTCGCCGGGGGGCGACATGATCCGGAAGCGCTTCACGAACGCGCCCCGTCGAGAACCGTGCGGCGTGCCGTCGGCCGGGCCGGAGAACCGGCCGAAATCCTCGATCGGACCGCGTCGGATGAGACAGGACTCCATCACGCCTCACTGTGTCGGGGGGCTAAGGCCGGACTTCGCGGCGGCAATACGGTCGATCCGGCGGTGCCGGCGGAGCGACGTGGGGCAGGTCCCGCTCGGCAGAGCCGCCGTCGCGCCTCAGACCGCCCGGGCCACCGCTACGCCGTCGCGCACCTTGTTCAGGACGACGCCGAGGAGCCGGCAATACGCGGCATCGAGCGCCACGGCCGCCAACTCGACCCCGTCGCGCTCCGTTGCGCCCCAGGTGGCGACGAGAATCATGCCGTCGAGAAGCCGTCCGACGGCCCGTGCATCGGTCGTCGCCTGCATCGCGCTCAGATCCAGCACGATCAGGTCATAGGCGTTCGCCACCCGGTTCAGCATCTCGTGCATCTGGGTGGAGCGCAGGATGTCGCTCGACTGCGCCGGCCGGGTGCTGAACACCGTGGGCAGGATGTCGAGATTTGGGACCCGGGTCGGGAGGATGGCATCGCGTCCGTCGGCCAGCATCTCCAGGAGCCCCTCGGTCGCGCCGGGCGCGAGCTTCCGAGTGAGGGAGCAGTCGAGGAAATCCGCATCGACGAGGAGGGTCCGGCAATTCGCTTGCGCCGACAGGCACGCCAAGTTGAGGGCGACGCTGGTCTTGCCCTCGCCGCTGGACACCGAGGTAATGCCCAGCGTCCTGACCGTGCGCCCTTCCCGGGCGATGTCGAGGGCGATCTTCACCCCCCGGAGCGCGCGGGTATAGTCCGAGAAGGGCGCGTCGACCGCCTCCAGCCCCAGGGGCCTTCCGCGGCCGCGAAGGCGCGTGCCGACCGCCGGGAGCAGGGCGAGGCAGGACAGGCCCGGAACCCGCTGAAGATCGGCGACGCTGCGAACGGTTTGGTCGAGCGTGTGGCGGACCGTGCTGATCGCGATGCCGAGGAGCAGGCCGACTGCGGCGCCGAGGGCCAGCGTCAGCTTCCCCCGCGGGCTGCTCTTGTCGAGCGGCGTCGCTGCGGGGGCGATCACCCGGGCGCCCGTGACGGGCAGCGTCTCCTTCTGGACCGTCTCCGACAGCTTCTCGAGGAGGTTCTGGTACATCCTGCGATAGCTCTGCGCCTGCGCCTCCAGCTCGGACAGCGTCACGCGGGCCAGACGGCGGCGATCGGCCTCGCCGATGAGCTGGCGGATCCGCGCTTCGATGCCGCGCTCGCGGCCCACCGCGATGTCGTGGTCGCTCAGGTAGATCTGCGCGATGCGCCGGACCTCCGTCGTGACGTCGCGCTCCGCCTGCTCCACCTCGCGCTGCGCCGCGATGACGGAGCTGTGGTCCGCGCCGTAACGCTCGCGCGCCTCGGCCTCGCGCTGGGCAGCCTCCTGCTGCCTTTGCCGCAGGTTGGTCATCACCTGGTTGTTCAGGATCTCGGCCACCGCCGCCCCGCTGGTCCCGGCCTGGAGAACCGCCTGGATGCGGGCGAGACGCGCGGAGGCCTGGGTCGTTTGCGCCCGTGCCGTCACGAGCTGGCTATTCATCTCGCTCAACTGCTGCTCGACGAGCAGCCCGCCGGGCCCACTCGCCAGATCGTTCCGGATCTTGAAATCTTCGACGGCCCGGGCGCTCCCATTGAGCTCCACGCGCAAGTCGCTGATCCGTGACTGGAGCCATTCGGCGCCGCTGCGGGCAACCCGCGCTTTGGCGTCGAACTGATCGCGCAGATAGGCGTCCGTGTAGGCGTTGGCGATCTCGGCCGCACGCTCGGGGCGGAAGGCCTGCGCGGTGATTTCAATGACGTAGGACTGGCCGACGCGCCTCACCCCGACGCGACGGGTCAGGATCGCCGTCGCGACCCGCCACCGCTCGGTGTCGGTGTCCTCGGCGGCCCTGGCGGGCGTCTCCGGCGTGCCGCGCAGCCAGCTGAGCCAGCCATCCTCGCGCTGGAACTCGGGGTCCTGGCTCAGGGCGAGCGCCTTGACCACGGACGAGGTGATCCGTTCTGAACGCAGCAATTCGACCTGACTCTCGACCTGGGCGTTGTCGAGGGTGAGATCCAGCATGCCCGACTCGAATGACAGCAATTGCTGCTGCCGCTGAGGCTCGATCAGGAGCTGTGTCGACGCCGAGTAGACTGGGACGCTCAATGTCACGAACGCGCCCGCGCCGAAGACGCAGAGTCCGACGCAGGCCGCGATGACGGGCCAGGATTGACGCAGGACACTTCCAAACGACCGCAGGGTGATCGGTGGGGCCGACGGCCCCGATCCGGAGCCGGACATCGGTAATTGCACAGGGTCGACGCGCAGCATCATCCGTCCTCGTCAGACGACAGAGCAAGACGTGCCGCCCGATCGGGGCGGCACACTCCAAATTTTTAAGACGATCTTATATTATTTCAGTACACGCCGCGTGATTTGATCACCGCCGGAACCGTCTTCATGATGATGATGAGATCGCTGGTGAGCGACCACGATCTGACGTATTGCGAGTCCATGTGGACACGCTGCTCGTAGCTGACGTCGTTGCGACCGCTGCATTGCCAGGGGCCGGTCAGGCCCGGGCGCACTGCCTTGTAATCCGCGAAGGCGAGCCCGTAGCGCTTGATCTCGTCGGCGACGATCGGACGAGGGCCGACGAGGCTCATCTCGCCGCGCAGGATGTTGAAGAGCTGCGGGAGTTCGTCGAGGCTGGTGTCCCGAAGGACGCGACCGAGCGGCGTCACCCGGGGATCGCGCTTCAGCTTATGGGTCTCCTGCCACTCGGCCAAGGCCTCGGGATGGCTGGCGAGATGCCGGGACAGCGCCGCATCGGCGTCCCGCACCATGGTGCGGAACTTGAGGCACGGAAAACTGACGCCGTTCCGGCCGATGCGACGATGGCGGATGAGAATCGGCCTGCCCTCCATGATCAGCACGGCGAGGGCGATCATGCCGAGAAGGATGCCGAACACCGCCAGTGCGCTGCCCGCGGCGGCGATATCGAGCGCACGCTTCGCCCGGCTGAGCGCCGGTGCCGTCACGGCGCGGTCGCGGGCCACGTCGTTCAGCGGTATCGCCGTTGCTTCCGCGGAGCGTTCAACGAGCATGACGCACCTCCCATCCGAATCGAGCATTGGGCAACAGGACAGTCGGGCAAGCCATGACGCGAAGAGCGTCGCCGCGTCCGGATTGAGACGCCGCTGACGAGCGGCCCGAACGATTAGGCGGCAGCTACCAGGCGGCGCACCAAAGCTTGCCTTGATGATTTATTAACTATCTATCTCTAGGCTGATTGAGGAGTCGGGGATGGCAATCGACGCGTAGGAATATTGCTGTGTTTGTCAGGTTTTTCCGCCCACGGACGCTCGTCGCTCGGGTATCGTCGCGCTGATTCGGCCCGCAGGGGATCCGATCGGGTCCGGAACGGATCTTTGCGCTCATGCGGTCGTTGGAAGCGGGCAGCTGAGGATCGCATCAATCCAGGCAGACCACGGATCTGGAGTTCTCCATGGTGCTCTACGCAACTTGCCTTGTGGCCGCGGGCACCTTGCTCGGGACTTTCGCGCGGCTGCCGGTCCTGTTGGCGGTACTGAGTGCCGTGATCGTGGCGCTCGTCATCGGCGCGGGATTGAGCCTCGTCGGCATCGCCAACCCGTCCTCGACCGCCGCCAACGTCGTCGTGGCGATCGTCGCAGTCCAGGTAGGCTACGGCGTCGGCGTCATTCTGCGAGCCATGCGAGAACGCTCCCGCGCGCCGAATCCTGATCCCGCGGTCCAGACGCCGACCGACAGGCCCCTACCGGACCCGCGTATCGCGGCCCGCCGCACCAACCATCCCGGCCCCTGACACGCGCGGATCGCTCGGCCGGGCTCGCCCGACCGCCTACAGGACGTTGTGATACCATCCTTGCAGGATGGCATACTGCACGATCTTGGACCTCGAACGAAGGTCGAGCTTTTCGCTGGCCCGCGTCTTGTAGGTTTCGACCGACTTCGTCGTCACGCCGAGCTTGGCTGCGACTTCCTTGTTGGTGAAACCGAGGGCGATGAGGCGAATGACGTCGCGCTCCCGGTCGGTGAGCGGCAGGGCACCGCGTTCGACACTGCCGCTCGTGCGCGGGCCGACGAGATCGCTCGCCGGCAGGCATCGTTCCGCGATGGCGGGATCGAGGTAGAGTCCGCCGTTGCTCACGGCCCTGATCGCCTGGGTCAGGTTGTCGCCAGCCGAATTCTTCAGGACATAGCCTCGCGCGCCGGCACCGAGCGCTTGCCGCACGTAAGTGGGATCGTCATGCGCGCTCAGCAGCACGACATGCGTCGGTACCGCCTCGGACACGAGTCGCTTCGTCACAGCGATTCCGTGCATCTCCGGCATCGAGATGTCGAGGAGCGCGATGTCGGGACGCGTCTCCAGAATCAGGGCCAGGGCCCGGCGTCCGGTATTCGCCTCGCCAACGATCTCGATATCCGCCGCCTTCGTCAGGAGCATGTAGATGCCGGCGAGGAACACCGGATGATCGTCGGCGATCAGCACCCGGCACTTCGTTCGCAGATCCGGACTCATCGTGCCGAACTCCGCACCGGAACCTGGACTCGGACCAGTGTTCCAGTGCCGGGCGTCGAGTGGATCAGCAGCTCTCCGCCCACGCGCGCGGCCCGTTCCTGCATCCCCCGGATCCCCCAGCCGCCCCGCGTCCCGGGCCGGGGAGGTGTCCCGGCGTCGAACCCCGCACCATCGTCCGAGATCGTCATCGTCAGCTCGGACTTGTGGACATGCAGATGAAACCTGACGAAAGTCGCATCGGCGGCATGTTTCATGGTATTCGTCAGAGCTTCCTGCGCGATACGAAACAGTGCCACCTCGAGGTCCGTCGGGAGAGAAGGCAGACGGGATGCGTCGGCCGTGAATTCGACCGTGCCTCCGCTTTGTCCGGCCCAATCGTCGAAGAGCATCTGGAGCGTCGGGATCAGACCGAAGGTGTCCAGGCCTGGCGGACGCAGATCCGCGATGGTGCGGCCGATGTCTTGCGCGAGTTCGTCGACGAGGTCGGTCAGCGCGCCGATCTTGCCCGCGTCAGCCGGCGCCAGATCCTGCTTCAGGATGTGCAGGCCGAGCTTGATGCAGGCGATCTGCTGCCCCGTCTGGTCGTGGAGGTCGCGGGCCAGGCGCAGCCTCTCCTCCTGACGAGCCTGCTCCAGCAGCGTCCAAGCCGCATCGCGGTCGCCGACAGCCGAGGTCCATCGCGCGACCGGCAGGGTCGAGGCGCGATGCCGCCACAGGGTGGACAAGGAGCGCACGTGTCGGACGAGGGTCGCGACATGCAACCTGAGGACGAGAATCGAAGTATATTTTCTACCAACGCGCACTCGAGCGATCGTCTGGGGGCCATGGGATCGTGCGCCGACGACTGCGCCAGCAAGTGGATCGCAATGTTCTGAGAACGGCATGGTCAACCCCGCAATCTAAAATTATGACGGATCGGTTGCCCTTGACCGTTTTTCTCCCTGATGCCGGATGCTTGATGACGCGTTGGCTCGGATCGCTTCATCCGAAAGGAGTACATCCAATCTGAGCCGGTGCGCTGCTCCTTAGGGTTTATAAAAGCATGGATTGATCAAGCGGTCACCAGCATTTTGTGCTGCCATATGCATTCAAACAACTGATTTTTCGAGCTCACAAGACCATATATGTAATCGTTTTTCCGCGATTAGACATGAACATTCATGGATACACCGATAGCATCACGCGATGTGTCAATCGGCCAGCACAACAATAACGCTCGCATGTCGGGGAGGCGTGGAATGGAGATCTTAAACTAACAGACATGTTTAATGAAATGTGTTTAATAAAATCTTCATCAAAAAGGCGTTGAGAAGTATTTCTAGATTGATTACGTTCAATAAATATTCTACTGGCGAAATAAGGATCGCCATTGTCATTCAGTCCGCGGGGAATAAAGCGTCAATATATCAATTTGCTATGGGAATCAGCATGATATACGATCATTTTATCAAGGCATTTAATGATATGCTTCCCTGCATCTCAAACCAAAATCAGTCATCTTTAGTTTGTTAGAACAAAATCCGATCGGCGACTCAAGCGCAGAGTCCACTCAACATAGTAACGTATGATAATTTCGCCGGTGTCTGCAGGGAGCTGTACGCGAGCCATCTCGGAGCCATGCCGTCCCGCCACGCTTGCCCGTCCGATGTCGGCGAGGACGTATGCGGACCGGCTGCGCCCTCCCCGACGCTACTGCCTCAAGGCCGCCGCCGGACGCGGGTTTCGCCTGGGGTCGGCGTACGACGGACGGGGGGCGGCGGCGGCGCGCGATGTCAGCCGATGCCGATGGTGTCTCTCACCGTGGCCGCGATACCGGACGCCCTGCAGGAAGGCACCCGCACGCCCCTCTCCCATGCTGGCCGGGGCTTCAACGGGCGAGAGAGCGGCGACGATGGCGAAGCACGCCATCGCCGCGAATCCCGTGACGCTGCCCGAGGCCGACCGCGAGTGCGCCTCGTCCTGCGCCTCCGACGCAGGGCCGAACGATGCGCAGCCGTCCGCCGCAACCTTGGACCGGAGCGCTCGCCGAGCAGCCTCGCGTTTGACGGGACCTTTCGTGCCAAATCCGACTGATCGCCTCAGGCGATCCAGTCGGATCGCTGTCGCCATACGGATTCCGGCTTCGCTCGAGTGCCGCGCGGGCTCGCGATACCATGTCCGGAAGGAATCCCCGGAGATGGACTCACAGCCGCAGCAGCGCCCCCATGAGCATGCGGCAGAACGTGCGGTAGGACATCGCGATCAGCGCGCCGTAGATGGCGCCCCCCACGACGATGCAGGCCGTCAGGGAGAGCCATGACGACAGGTGCCATTGGTCGGCCTTCCACGACACGGCGACGACGCCGACGGCGAGGGCGGTCACGGCGAGCGCGGCGGCTCGCAGATCCTGGGCGATGCGCTGCCAGCTTACTTCGGCGTAGTGGGTTTGAGCCCAGATGAAGACCGGGAGCGTCGCCACGGCCGAGAGCAGCTGGGCGCCCGCCGCGCCGACCGGACCGTAAGGGGCGAGCACCAGCAGGAGGATCAGGCCGATCGTCGACGCCACGGTCGTGATGATCGGCAGCAAGCGGACCTGCCCGACCAGGACCAGCATCGGCTCGACGACCACGGCCGGCAACGACAGCAGGCGCCCGATCGCCAGGATCGCGATCACCGGCGCCGCCGCCTGCCAGGCATCGCCGAGCAGGACCTGAACCAGGCTGCCGGAGACGAGGGACAGGCCGATGAAGGACGGAAGGGCGAGCAGCGCCGTTCCGAACACGATCCGCTCGCCTTCGAGGCGCGGGCGCCATCCGGCGGCCGTCGCACTGGCCCGCGAGCGGGACAGCGAGGCCCAGGAGAGCATCCTGAGCGGCTCCGAGAACAATTCGCCGATCGCACCCACGACGCGCGAGGAGAGCCGGTAGATCGCGACCTCGGCGGGACCCAAGAACAGGGCGAGGACGAACTCAGCCCCGTAGCTTCGCACGAATTCGATGATCTGCGTCGCCGTCAGGCGCGCCACGAAGCGAAGCGAAGCAGCGCTGGTCCGCCCGTCGAACGAGAAGCGCGGAAGCCAGCCCGCAGCGGCGAGGGACCCCAGCAGCGCGACCACGTTCATGACCGCCCGGCTGATCAACAAAGCCGTCACGCCGCCGCCGGCGAGCAGCGACCCGATGCCGGCCACGAGAGAGAGAGCGTCGCTGGCGATGGTGACGACCGCGATCGTTCCGATGCGGCCCTCGCGAACCAGGATGCCGTACTGGAGCGCCGTGACCGCTCCCAGCGGGATGAGCAGCGCGAGCCCGGCGAGCAACTCGCCGTATGGCGCGTTTCCGCCGAACCACACGAAGGACAGGCCGCCGGCGACGCCCGCGAGGCCGCCCAGGAGCGCGACTCCGAGGCCGGTCCAGAACACCGTCGCGGGCGGGCGGCCGGGATCGTCCCAGGCCATGACGTACTGGGTCCAGCCGGCCTCGGCGAGGCGGGAGATCAGCATCGCCGTCGCCGAGGCGAGGGCGAAGATCCCCAGGTCCACGGCGGTCAGGCTCCGTGCGGCGACAAGCAGCAGCACCAGGCTCGACACCTGGGCGACGAGACGCGCGGCGAAGGACCAGGCCGAGGCCCGGCTGGCATTGATCGAGGCGCTCATCAGTCCCGGCTCGCGGCGAATTGGGCTGCGGGGGCGAAAGCGATGTCGGCCGGGACCCCTGGGGACGCGGCGAGCGGTGTGACCACCTCGGCGACGCCCGGCATCGTCCAGAGGCGCGGGACGGCGGCTCCGATCAGGCCGAGATCGGCGAGATCGCGCGAGGTTCGGAAACGCCGGCTTCCCGCATAGGTCAGCGGCCGGTCGCCCCACCTCAACACGGCTTGCCGGAGCTGCTCGTAGGACAGGCCGCGCCGGTAGTGGTTCTCCAGCAGCGTCGGCTGGTTGAGGCGCTTGTGGATCTCCTCGCACAGCTTGAAATGCAGGAGTGCGACCGACTCGTCGGCAAGCGCGCTGTTCGAGTTGCAATGCCCGTCATGGAACACGAAGCCCTTGCGGACATAGCTGAGGGGATGCTTCTGCTGTGCCGGCAACTCGCGCGGCCAGTACGTCGCGACGGCCCCGATCCAGGAGAGCGGGATCCGGTCGATGAACCGGTCGACCTGATTGCACATTGTGGAGTGAAAGGCGCCGCGGCGGCGTTCCCGTTCGAGGCTCGACAGCAGGCGCAGGCGCGGGCCGCCGATGACCTGGAGCTTGAATCCCGGCGACGGCGCGTCCCAGGGCCGGCGCGGCCACGGGCGAAAGACGTAGTCGGCATCGAAATAGGCCATGACCTCGGTGATCGTGTCCCCGGGTGACAGGCCGACCGAGAGGTAGTCGCCGCCTGGATACATGTCGATCATCGCGCCGGCGACGACATCGGCCCCCCTCGCCTGCATCTCGGCGCAGAATCGGCCCAGATCGACCGTCTCGCAGTTTCGGTAGACGAGGTGCTCGTCGCAATCGACGACCGCGCACCACCTGTCCTCGCAATGCTCCTGGAGGATGCGGGTCACCCAGGCCATGCCGTACCGAGCGTCCCGGTACGAATCGAGGCACTGGAACACGTGGCAGTCTTGCTGCGCGGTCAGGTAATCGACGCTGCCGTCGGTCGAGCCGTTATCGATGAACAGGAAGGCGGTGGCGCCGAGCTGCCGGTAATGGCGCAGGAAGTGCGGCAGGAGGCCGATCTCGTTCCGCACCGGCACGACGACCGGTACCGTCCCGCGGGGAATATGGACATTCCGCGCCGTTAATCGCTTCAGGTTCATGACGCCCGTGCCTCACGGATTGTCTCGGATGTCCGGATCATCGCCCGGCGATGGATCGGCCGCCGCCGCGGCGGTACGGTCGTCGGCGTCGCGCGAAGGATGGAGCGCCTCGGCCCGCGGCCGGGCCGGGGGGACGGAGCGATCGGGGCTCGCCGCACCGCCGCGCCGGCCGTCATTCCTCGATGCCCACAATCATCGACGCCGGGATCCTCGTACAATGACACTATAGATGGGGCTGCTCTGGCGCCGTAACGTGGGCTTTCGGGCGCGATGTCAGGAATAACCTGACCCCGCCTTATTTCATGACGAGGAGGATCGCGTTGCCGCGCAGCGTGACCGGGATCTCGTTGACCGGACCCTCGGGGACCGGCAGAGCCTCGCCGGTGATCGCATCGGTGGCCGAGACGACGAGGCGCGGCCGGTCGAGCGAGACCTTCACCGGACGGTCCGGGACGGCCAGGGGCGCGAGCGCCTCCCGATCCCAGACGGGCCGCTCATCGGCCAGGGCGATCACGAACTCGCCCGACGACCGCTGGCAGACGAGGAGATGCGCCCCGGTGACGTCGAGGCCGACACGCACGATCTCGGGCGTGAAGGAGCGCGCCCCGTCATCCTGATCGTCAAGGGCCACCGTGAACCGTCTGAGCGCCTCGGCAGCCGGCTTCGGCGCGTAGTCGGCAGTGAACAATCCGAAATGCCGCTCGACCTCCACCTCCTCCGGATCTGGATAGGCATCGAACAATTCGTAGAGATAGATCGAGGAAAACCCCATCTGCTTGGTCAGAATGACGGTGTTCAGCGTGAGTCGGGCCTGGGTGAGCGCGTCGACGCCGCCCCAGCCGAGCCGCTTCTGCAGGGTGTAATATCCGATCTCGGTGAGAGAGGCCGGAAAGAAGCGGCCGTCATGGGAGAACTTCTCGACATCCTGGTCGATCGCCGCGCGCGGCTGCTCTCCGCCCTTGGGGTAGACGTGGATCGTGAGCTGATCGTAGCGCCCGAAGGCGGGCGGCCAGGTCGTCAGGTTGTACATCGGGATGTGCTTCAGGAGCGGGCTCTTGCGCAAGCCTGCGTCGAGCCCGTTCTGAAACTCGACCGCCGCCTCGTTCCCGGTCCTGCCGTTGAACGGAAACGGCCAGTTGTTGTACTCGTTGGGGCCCTCCACGGAGACGATCGCCCCGGGGGCCTGCTGCTCGAACTGCTCGAGCCGTGTGATCGCGTCCTTCAGATCGACCTCGCCGCTGCCCGCGAGGAAGTTGAAGCGGATGCCGGCCTGAGCGACCGTGGGATAGTTGTACCACCCGTTGCCGGGGACCGCCGGGTTCGGAATGCTGTCGCGCACCTGCCGGATGCCAAGGAAGCGAAGAGCCTCTATGATCTTGCCGGGATCGGCGTAGCGGCTGTCCGTATAGGCGATGTGGGTGTTGACGCCCAGAAAGTCGAGGACGTCGGCCGCCCGGACGGCCGCGATGTCGGGAACCTCCGCGCGGGCGGCGCCCGGAAGGGCCGCGAGAGCGGCGAGCAGGCCGAAGGCGGCCGCGGCCCGGGACCGGATCCGCTGCGCGAGCCGGGCCATCGGGGTGGGGCTGGTCTTGAGGCCAGTCATGGCGTCTTCCTCGCAGACGGGGAGCCGCCGCTCAGGCGAGGGCGGTCAGGGGGCTCGGCTTCGCGCCCGCCGCAGCGACCCGGGATGCCTCCGCCAGAGGCGCTGCGGCGACCGCGGCGAGCACGTAGAAGACCAAGCCGAGGTCGATCGTCGTTCCGGCAAGGCAGGCGGCAATCACCATCGCCAGGCACGCGGACCCGGCCGCGCTGCGGATCGCGAACGCCTCGACATCCGCCTCGCGCCACGGCGCCACGATCGTGCAGACGATGAAGCACAGATAGGCGGCCGTCCCGGGCACGCCGATGCTCGCGAGGGCCGCGATCGCGAAGCTGGAGGCACGGGTGCTGCCCACACCGATGCCGAGCCCGTAGCTGTCGAGGAAGTTGACCATCGCCTGGCTGTTCCAGTTCCCTCGCTCCAGTGCGGATTCCGAGCCCCCTTTGTTGAACACGATCTGGTCGAGGAGGTTCGCGAGATAGGCGGAGGCCTGCTCGGTATGTGCGACCCCGAGGACCAGGATCGCCAGAACGATCGGCCCGAGGCCGAGGAAGGCGGCTCGCCGCGAATCGGCCCGGCCGGCGACGAGCCGCACGATGTTCGCGCCGTAGACGACGGCGAGGTAGGCCGCCGAACCGACATAGGCGGTGGTCGATGTCGACAGGATCAGGGCGATGAGCAGAAACACTGACAGTGGACCCGTGAGCCTCGACCGGTAGTGGCTGAGCCAGAGATTGAAGCAGAAGGCGAACAGGGCGAGCGTCGCCCCCGCGAAGGCGGAGGCTTCGGTGAAGGAGCCGACGATGCGCTTCATGCCGGCCATCTCGGTCGCGTCGAGCATGTTGTAGCTGGCGTTGCGCATGAAGCCGAGCAGGCCGGCGGTGCCCGTCGCGAACGTCGCGTAGTCGAGGAGGGCGAAGCCGAGATTGGCGATGCCGCACGCGATGATCGCGTCGGCCACGATCCGCTTGCCGGTCCGGTCCCGCGTGAAGCCGTAGAAGATGCAGAAGCAGGCGAGGTTTCCCAGGAAATAGACTGTTTGCGTGATGTTGCCGCCGCCGGGGGCGAGCGGCGTCATCAGGATGGCCTTGCCGAACGCCGTGCGGCTGATGGCGAAGACGTAGCTCGCCCCCTCGAACAGGCGCGGCAGGAAGACGGCCGAGAACACGCCGTATATTCCCGTCAGCAGGAACCAGAAGCCCGGGGACGGGAAGGCGAGGCTCTGCAGCGCGCGCGCCGCGTAGAGCGGACGCCAGCAGACGAGCAGCAGGAAACCGAGCAGGAGATGGGCCGGCTGCACGTTCGCCGAGCCGAGGGCGGTCAGGATCGTCGCCGCCGACGAGCCGAGCAGGGTCGAGAAAAGGAACAGGCCGATCGCCGTGGCGCGCCCGTACAGCAGGCAGAGAATGCCGGCGGCAACGGTCAGCAGGCCCATCACTTCGAAGGTCATCGTGCCGACCGCTGCTCCCTCTGGTCCGAGGCTGCCCGTCCCCTCGGAGTTCGCCATCGAGCCGGAAGCGGAGCCCTCCGGCGAAACAGGCTCACCCGCGAGCCGAGACCAGGGCCGGGGCGGCGACGGGACGCAGCGCCGGCAGGGGGGGGCTTGCCGCCGCGGCACGCAGGCAGGATTCGGCGAAATTGCGCATGCGACGCTCGAACACCGCGGTGGTGAACTGCTCGGCCCGGGCGCGGCAGGTCTCGGGGGAGAAGGTTTGCGCCCGGAAACGCTGCTCGGCATCGACGATGGCGGCGACGCTCTGCTCGTCGAAGAACACGCCCGTCTCGCCGTCCACCACGGTTTCGCCCGCGCCGCCGCGGCGGAACGCGATCACCGGCCGGCCGCTCGCCATCGCCTCGACCGGGACGAGGCCGAAATCCTCCTCGCCCGGGAAGACGAGCGCTCGGCAGCGCGCGTAGTGGTGACGCAGTTCCGCGAAGGGCCGGGGACCGAGCACCTCGACCGTCGGGCCGGCCAGGCGCTGGATAGCGGCCAGCATCTCGCCGCCGCCGATCACCACCAAACGGCGGCCCATGGCGTTGAAAGCCTCGACGGCGAGGTCGGGGCGCTTGTATGCGACCAGCTCGCCGGCCATCAGGTAGTAGTCGCCCAGCTCCGCCTCGGGAACGATCTCGAAATCCTCGACCATCACGGGAGGCGGGATCACCTCGGCATCGCGGTGGTAATACCGCGCGATCCGGCTGGCGACGGTCCGGGAATTGGCCACGAAGTGATCGACGCGCTGGGCCGAGACGGCGTCCCAATTACGGACGTAATGAGCAGCCGGCAACATCAGCAAGCGCTTCAGAAATCCGGCATTTGCCCTGTAATCGTGGAACATGTTCCAGATATAGCGCATCGGGGAATGGCAATAACAGATGTGCAGAGCGTTGGGGGGCGGGATGATTCCCTTGGCCGGCCCAGCCTCGCTACTGATGATCAGGTCGTATCCGCGCAGGTCCAGCTGCTCCAAAGCCATTGGCATCAGCGGAAGGTAGTTCTTGTAGAGACGGGACGCCATGGGAAGCGAGCCGATGAAGCTCTGCCGAACTGTCTGCCGGCGAATCGCGTCGCTCACCGCAGAGGGGTCGTAGACGTGGGTGAAGATGTCGGCCTGCGGATAGATCCGAAGGAGCGCCTCGAGCACCTTCTCGCCCCCGCGCATGCCGACGAGCCAGTAATGGATGATTGCAACGCGCATCGACGAGGCTCCTCGATCAGGGCAGAGCGTGGACGGGTCGCGCCGGCCGGGCCGGGCCACGGGGTCGGGCGAGTCTCGCCGCGGGGGCGGCTGCCCCCGCGAGGTCGCGGGACTCGAGGCGGCAGCGGATGCGCCGGCTTCCTTGCGGAGCCGGCATCTGTGACGGCGCGACCAGGCCGCATCGCCCGGGACGATCGCTGCACGGGCGTTGGCGCAAGGACGCCGTCCGTGCGGATGGCTCAGGGCTGCGTCACCAGACGCGGGGTGGCGGATGTCGGCGGCCGGTCGGCGGCCCGGTGCGGCACGTCTAGGAATTGTTCGTCGAGGATGGCCGCGATGCGTCCGTTCCGCCGAACCTGCAACCGGTCGCGCAGGTCATAGTAGGTCGACTTCAGGCGGTAGGCCTGGAAGCGCGCCGGAGACAGGGTCGGAATGTCGCCGGCCAGTTCGGGATACCGATCGATCACCTCACGGTACGCTCCGTATTCCTTCTTGCCCCAGGGCGGGAGCACCCCATGCCACGGCTTGGGATTGGCCATGAAGTGAACGATCTCCGGCTGGTAGCTCAGTCTGGCTCGCAAGTGCAGGAACTGTCGTGGGAAGTTCCAGCGATTCGAGAGGGGCAGGTGCTGCTCCCAGCAGGCCCCATTGAGAGCATCCTGATCGTGAAACTGGAGCGTTCCCCCCGAATCGGCAAAGTATGCGAGCGCATTGCGCCCGATCGTCTTCCAGTCCTCGAAGTCGCTGACGATCACTCCGGCATTGAAGTAGTAATTCCGGCGCGCTTCCGGCACGCCGAGCCGCTGGAAGTTCGGACTGAACCGGTCCGGGACCGCGAAGCCGGCGCTCCTCATCACCGACGTGTAGTCGCGTGCGGCGAGGAACCGGCCCGCCGGCAGGTCCCGCTGGAGGAGGATGTCGAGCGATCCATTGATCTGTGTATCGCCGTCGATATACAACATGCGGCCGTAGTCGCCGGTCACGAAGTCCGAGATGACCAGCCGCACCAGCGTCGCTGCCGAGATCCGGCCGGCGAAACCGGTCCGGTAGATGTCGCCGAGGGCGTCCTTGAGCACGGCCTCGGCCCGGGCCGCCACGTTGAGGAAGACGATGCCCTCCCGGTCGCAGATCCGCCGGTAGGTGTCGATCTCCGGACCGTCGTCGATCGCCAGCAACAGGACGTCTGCCCGGGATGACGCGACCTGCGCCCGGGCCTGCATCGCCGAGACCAAGGTGATGAACAGGTAGTTCCGATCCGTGACGTAGCAGATGCAGCCGGGTTTCATGGGTTGGCTCCCCGCTGGCTCGCGGCTTCCCGCCGACGTGAGACCGGGGCACCCCCCGGGCCGAGGCAAGCCTTGGCTCAGACCGGTTCGTAGTCCGTCTCACCAGATCTGGCCCGACGGGAAATCCGCAGCTACGTCAGACCTTCCCCGACATGATGTCCGGTCTTACCTGACAGCTGGACGGCAGCTGTGCGCTTGCGACCGTAACTCGGAATTGTTAAACGCGATCGCCCAACTGGGCGGTAAGCAGCGGCGTGCCAGAGCGGGGCGGCTCACTGTCGTTCTGCCGTGTGTACTTGTGTGATGTGTGCCTGAGTGCAAAGGTAAACTATTTCGCGCGCCTCGACGGGTATCGCGGGCCGCGCGCAAGTCAGGTCGGTAGTTTTAACTCGATGCCGTCGTAAAACCCCTTCCCGCGGTTTGACGCGCCGGCGCTGCACGGCGCGACCGCCTCCATGGACGACGCGGGCGCACCGCCCATCCGGCACGGCTCGGACCGCCCGAGGCTTGCCCGCGTCATCGATCGTACCTCGCGTCCTGTCCGACCTCAGGACCGCGGGATCTTCGATCCGACGCACGGAATCTTTGCGATATGACTCTTCAGAAAGCTCTCCGCGCGTACGATGTCGACAACGCACTCGGCGTGCACACCGACATCACGCAGGGAAATTGGTCCGACGTGAACACGATGATCTCGCAGGCGACCTATGCCGGGATCGACACGATGCGCGTCGGGGTGCTGTCGCCGAACAACGCGTGGACCGCGCCTTACCTCGACGCGATCGTCGGCGCCAACCTGAAGATCGACTTTCTCGTCGACACGAGCGCGACCCCGGCGGCCAATGCCGCGGCGGTCGCGAGCTTCGTCAAAGCGCATCCCGGGACCGTGTCCTTCGTCGAGGGGCCGAACGAGCCGAGCAACTGGGGCGTCACCTATGCCGGCAAGACCGGGATGGCCGGCGCCCAGGCCTGGCAAGCCGACTTCTACGCAGCGATGAAGGCGAATCCGGTCACCTCGGCCATCCCGGTCGCCGGGCCATCCTCCTGGATGGCGTCGGCGAGCGACATGATCAACATCCACCCCTACGCGCAACGCGGCGACGAGCCGGACGCGGCGATCAAGCGCGAACTCGACAACATGACCGCGCTGGACCCCGGAAAGTCCTTCGTCATCACCGAGACCGGCTATTATACCCTGCCGGGGTCGAACCCGAACGGCGTCGACGACGCCACGCAGGCCAAGCTGATCCTCAACACCTACATGGACTCGATCAGCTACGGCGCGAAGAACGTCGGTCTCTTCGCCCTGCGGGACTGGCAGAATCCCGATTGGGACAGCTACGGCTTGTACTACGGCGACAACAGCCCGAAGCCTTCGGCGAGGGCCCTTCACAACGTCGAGACGATCCTGAACGACGGCGGCAGCACGGCGGCGACCTTCACACCGGGCTCCCTCGACTACACGCTGACCGCGCCGAGCGACGTCCGCTCCCTGCTGATGCAGAAATCGAGCGGCGAGTTCGTCGTCGCCCTCTGGCGCGAGCCGGACGTGTGGAACGAGGCGACCATGCAGGCCATCACGCCCTCGGGCGAGACGGTGAAGCTGCAGCTGGGCGCGGCCGCCGACGCGTCGATCTACGATCCGCTGGCCGGTGCGGCGGCGACACGAACGGCCGCCGGCGTGCGAAGCCTCGATCTGACGGTCGTGGACCATCCGGTCTTCGTGACCCTCACCGCGACGGCTCCGTCGCAGCCGGCAGGGATCATCGGCGACGACGGCGCCAACACCCTGACCGGCGACCAGGCCGCGAACCTGATCTCCGGCCTCGGCGGCGCCGACAGACTCAGCGGCAACGGCGGCAACGACACCCTGATGGGCGGCGCTGGAGACGATACCCTGATCGGCGGCGCCGGCGACGACCTGCTGATCGGCGGGAGCGGCGCGGACGTGCTCCAAGGTGGGACGGGAGCTGATATCTACAGTCTGGGACAGGCGGGAGAGGGGATCGATCGCATTCGCGGCTTCGTCCGGGGCGAGGACGTGGTCGAGGTTTCGGCGTCTGGCTTCGGGGGCGGCCTCGCGGCCGGAGCGAACCTCGCCGGGCATTTCACCACCAACACGACGGGACGCGCGAACTCGCCCGCTGGGGTTGGACAATTCGTGTTCGAATCCGATGCGTTGCGGCTCTGGTGGGACAAGGACGGAGCCGGCGGTGCTGCTGCCGTCCAAATTGCGACGTTTGACGGCGGGGTGCAAATATCCGCTTCCGATTTCAAGATCGGGGCATGATGGGAGACATCGGACCGATGTGAAGCGGCGCGTTTCAGGGCCGCGCGATGACGCGGCTCCCGGCCGACCTGGCGTCTCGGCGCAGGAACGCCGTGATCGCCGCCGCGATCTTCTCCCCACCCTGAACTGTTTGGTCTCGGAGTTTGGTGGTGCGGGTCATGTGTGAACCTGGGCGGGTCGTCTGTCCAGGCTTAACGGATGGCCTCGTAGGGGGTGAGGCCGCGCAACGTTTTCAGGCGACGTGCGAAGTTGTAGGCTGCGACGAAGTCGGCGAGGTGCTGTCGAAGTTGATCGTGGCTGTCGTGATGGAAGCGCGGCACGGCAGCCTCCTTGATCGTCCGGTAACTCGCTTCCTCCATGTGGCGACGGTCTTGGGATTGATGCCATAGCGCGTCGCGAGCTGCCTCAAGCTGTCTTGACTATGCTGTATCGCTTAACGGATCGCCGCAGTTGTTGTGGCGCAGCCGTGGTGAACCTGGCCCATAGCGCATCCTCCCACTCGCGCGTGAAGAGTGCACCATCAAACCTTGGGATCAAACATCCGGAACTCCCGCCTTTGCGCTGACCGTGGTTCTGACGCCATCCCTTCATCCAGGGCGATCCATAGCAACCCGCATCGGCATGTCCCTCCACCTCGTTCATGAATCCTGGTGGCCATCCGACCCGACCGACACTCTCGCAAGCCTTGCCGACACCTGGCATCGCGGAACGCGTGCAATCGACGGCTTGAGACAGAGCATTTTCCAACGAAGTGGACACCGGTTCGTCGAAGACAATGCGGCAAAATCAAAGATCTAGAGAGCTTCGCGATGGCAACGCGATCGTGGCGTGCTCTAGCCGGGAGCGGCACGCGCACACCGACAACCGAGGCGGCACATCGACGAAGTCGCGCCCATCCACGCCCCGGCAAGTGCCTGAAACGTGGCACATTCGACCATACGACTTCCGCCGACGCGCTGCGTCGGGCGTACCGCGCGACCTGTAGTTCGCCCACGCCAACGCGATCAACACAATCAGGAACGATTCGCATCGGGCCAGGTGCAGAGTTCCAAATGATACGACCTTCTATACAAACAAATAATGAGCAATTACCAATAATACACGCAGAGGAAAGACTCGACCAACCGGTGCTGAAGCCGGCGCAGGTCCATCGGCAGCCGGATCTCTCGGCGATACGGGCTTCGGTCGCCCCCATGCATCTTTCCGTTGACCGTGAGCGACACTGAGCAACCTGAAATGTGAAAAAATCTGGGCTGCCCCTTTCCATGCGCTTGCGGTCAAGATTAAGCTCGTGACGGGCTGCAATCGTCCCCGGTCTTCGTCCGAAAAGGGCATGTCCATGAGAAAGCAAGGTCTGGTCGTCGCCTGCATCGCGGGCGCGCTCGCCATGGCTGTGATCACGCCCGCGCAGGCACAGAGCGCCGGCGCGATGTTCGGGGGCCTCGCCGGCGGCGTCCTCGGTGGCGTCATCGCGGGCTCGATCGCCGCGCAGGCGGCGCGGCAGCGCCCGGTCGTGGTCTATGCACCGCGGCGGACGGTCCGGGTGGTGCGGGTCGTGCGGCACGCTCCGCCGCGGGCCGTCCGCCAGCGCCCGGCCTATCCCTCCGCCGGCCCGGCCCGGGTGCAGCCGGTGAGCGCCTCGAGCGACCCCTTCGCGTCGTCGCGGAGCGGCGTGAGCGTCGTCAACCAGTCGCGCTGATGCGTCCCTCCCCCGCACGCCGGATCCTCGCGCATGTTCCGCTCGATCGCTCTCGCCCTCGTGGCGTCCGTCAGCACCGCGGTCCTCTCCGCCGCGGCCTCGCCGGCCCCGCTACGGCTGACTGTCGACAAGACCTTCGGCAAGGTCGCAGGCTGGTCGATCGGGTACAGCGAGGTCCTCGGCGGGTGTCTGGCTGCAGCCAGCTACGGCGACGGCACCACCCTGTGGTTCGGTATCGGCGGAACCCGGGGCTCGTCCTACCTCGCCCTGACCAACCCGAAATGGCGCTCGCTCGAGGTCGGGGGCCAGTACGAGCTTCATCTCCTCGCCGGCCGTGAGAAGTGGCACGGTACCTTCACGGGTTTCGAGCGGGACGAGGCCCGCGGCCTGTTCCAGTCCGGCCTCAAGGAGCGCTTCGTGGCCGACCTGTCCCGGGCCGGCAGCATCGCGGTGAGGTTCCAGGGCAAGCAGATCGCCGTTCTCTCCCTCGTCGGCTCGACCGAGGCCTTCGACGCCGTTCTGGGCTGCCAGAAGGATGTCGTGACGGCCGCCGCCAAGGAGACGCCTGGCCCCGACGGATCGCGCAAGCCCGATGCCGGTTCCGCCAGCGCCGGCACTGGCTTCTACGTCTCAGAGCGCGGGCATCTGCTGACCAACCACCACGTTGTCGCATCGTGCACCGACATCTCGGTACGCCAGCCCGGCCAGTCCCCGTTGCGAGCGCGGCTCGTAGCCAGCGACGCGGCGAACGACCTTGCGGTGCTCGCCACCGACTTCCCGCAGAAGGCCGTCCCGCCGCTTTCGATCCGGGCGCGGCTGGGCGAGAGCGTCTACGTCTATGGCTACCCGCAGAGCAACATCCTGGCCTCGACCGGTAACTTCACGATCGGCAACGTGACGGCGATGGCGGGATCGGGCGACGACACCCGCAAGATCCAGATCTCCGCGCCGGTCCAGCAAGGCAACAGCGGCGGCCCCGCCCTCGACCAGTACGGCAACGTGATCGGGGTGGTACAGTCGAAGCAGGTCGCCTTTGCGTCCGGCGACGTACCGCAAAACGTCAATTTCGCCATCAAGTCGACGATCGCGCTCAACTTCCTTGAGGCGAACGGCGTCGAGGCACCGATCACCGTGCGCACCGCCGATCCGCTCGACGGCGCCGCGCTCGCCGAGAAAGCCCGGGACTTCACGGTCCAGGTCGTCTGCCGGTGAGGCCGGCCCACGCCAGCAGCGGGGCGTTCGCCAGGACCAAGCGTCGAGAGAGCCAGGGCGACAGTCACGAAGGGCCACGAAAAATCATCCACATCGATGATGGCACAACGACGCGAGGTTGTGTGCGCGTTAACCCGCGAACCCCTACGAGAAAGCTCTGTCTCGGTCGCCGACCCTTCGGGCGCGTGACTTTCGCATGATAGTCGGATCTATGTCGACTCGGATCATCAGTCTCGCTCTCGCAATACTGGTCGTCGCGACGTCGACCAACCCAGCGTCAGCGCAAGATCACGGCGCGGTCCGGGTCTGCGACGACCTCGCGAGCGCTCCTTGGGATACGGACGCACCGGACACGCAGCGGGCTGTCGCGTTCCGGGACCTGCGGGCCGGGGTGGCGATCCCGGCCTGCCGCGCGGCGATCGCGCAGGCGCCGGCCCTGCGCCGGCTGCATTTCCAGCTCGGCCGCGCCTACGACCGGCAGGGCGCCAACCAGGACGCGTATCTCGCCTATCGCCGGGCCGCCGACCTCGGCAGCGCCGCCGCCAAGGCCAATATCGGGATCCTCTACCACCAAGGCCGACGCTTCGAGAAGAACGACGGCAAGGCGCGGGCGTGGTTCCGCGACGCGGCGGAGAGCGGCTTTCCCGAAGGAATGTACTGCTACGCCACCGCCCTCGACAACGGTATCGGGGGAATGGCGGACGCGCAGGGCGCACGGGCCTGGTACGCCAGGGCAGCCGAGCGCGGTACTGCCAAGGCCCGGGCAGCCCTCGTCCGCCTGGAGATCGACGGTACGGGGACGGGGACACGCTGTGACTGATCCCGCGCCGGAGACCCACCGATGACCGGCACCCAGCGCTTTGTCGCCAGCCGCACGCTCGCCGGTCTGGATCTCGTCCGGGTCGACGACCGGCCCGTCCTCGAGGATCATGAGCGCCTGCGCGGCCTCCTTGGCCGGCACGGCGGCGCGGCGCTCGCGGCCCTGTTCGCCGAGCCTGTGGTCTCACGCAGCAACGGCACGGCCCCGGCGCGGGTCGACTGGTACACCGCCCTCGACGGTCCGATCCGCCCGCTCGCCGAACTCACCTCCGGCGAGGCGAGGCGGGTGCAAGAGCGCCTGCGCGCCGCGCTCGCGGCGTTGGAGCCCCTGCTGAGGGGCCCCGACGGGCCGCTGCCCGCTGCCAGCCTCAATCTGGCCTCGCCGCAGGCGGTCATGGCGGTCGGCGAGGCGCCACTCCTGATCGACTGGGGCCTGCTGCCACGGGGCCTCGCGGCTGACGAGAACGGCCGCCTGCGCCACGCCGCCGCCACGCTCGGAGCCGACTGGCCGGTGCCGCCGGTCGGCCGCGAGGATTGGGCGGCCCGGTTCGCCCGGCCAGCCACCCCGGAACCGGAGGTGGCATCACCCCCCCTGCCCCATGGACCACCGCGGCGGACCTTCACCGGCGTGCCGACCCCCATCCCGGCCCCCGTCGCCGCCTGTGCAATTGCCGCGCTTCTCGTGGGCCTGAGCTACATCCCCGGGGTGCTGGCCTTCCCGCGCCCACCCGAGGCCGTCTCACCGGAGGCGGGCGCACTGCGCACCGCCTGGCTCGAGGGCCTGCGGCAGCGGCATGCCACCCTGACGACGGCGGACGGGTTCGACTGCCCGCGTCTGCGGATCGCGCTGCCCGGGCTGGTACCGCAGAGCCCGGCGGGGGTGCGCCTGCCGGCGGATGCGGCGGCGCCTCCCGAGGCACGTGCGGCGGTCGAGGCACCCGCGGGACAGGGGGGGCCGGGCAGCCCGGCGGCCCCAGCTCCGAACGGGCTCGTCGACCGGCTCGAGCGCAGCACCGTCCTGGTGATCGCCGGCGACGCGACGGGGTCGGGCTTCTTCGTCGCGGAGGACCTCGTCGTCACCAACCGGCACGTCGTCGAGAGCGCCATCGCGGGCGCTTCCGAGCTGAGGATCGCCGGGCGCCATGCCGGCATCGTGCCGGCAACCCTGGTGCGGGTCGGCGAACCCGGCACGCTCACCGACTTCGCTCTGCTGCGCGTCGCCCGCGGCACCGGCGGCCGTCCCCTGTCCCTGGCGCCGCCCGGCCGGCCGTTGACCCCGGTGGTCGGCTCGGGCTTCCCGGGCCTCTATCTCGGCACCGACCCGACCTTCGCCCGCCTGCGCGAGGGCGATGCCACGGCGAGCCGCGACCTCGTGCCGGTGCTCCAGACCGGCGTCGTGAATCACCTGCAGCGCTACGACGAGGCCGCCGTGACCCTGGTCCTGCACGGCGCCGAGATCGCGCCCGGCAACAGCGGCGGGCCGCTGGTCGATTATTGCGGCCGGGTCGTCGGCGTGAACACCTTCGGGCGCACCGACGACCGCCTGCCGGTCACTGCACGCTACGCGCTGGGGGCCGACGGCCTCGCAGCGTTCCTTGCGGCGTCCGGCGCGGCCACCGCCCTCGATTCCCGCGCTTGCGACCTCCAGGCGGCGCCCCGCCCGGCGGTGGCGGCCGCGGAGGTCGAGCCCGCCGCCCCCGCCCCGGCGAGGAGCGCCCCCCGGTCCGGCCGCGATGTCCGGCCGGCCGCGCCGGCCCCGGCCCGCTAGACGGAGCCGCGACCATGTCGGCGACCCTGAAGCTCACCGAGACACCCCGCCAGGGCTTCGACCCGGTCAACCCGAAGCTCGCACAGCAATACGAGCAGATCGTCGATCTCCTCGCCCGCCGCCTGGGTCCGTCCCACGCGCAGCTCTTCGCCGAGCCGGTGCCGGTCGCACTCGCCGGCACCGGACGCCCCGGCGTCGCCTGGCTCTCGGCCCGGGAGGGCGAGGCGCGGCCCGTCACCGATCTCGGCCCCGAAGAGGCCAAGGCCCTGAGCCAGGAGGCCGCCCGGCTGAAGGCCGAGATCGCGGCCTTCGCCGACCGGCTCACCCGCGAGGGCGAGGCGTCCCGTGACCTCGCCCGGCTGCTGCGCGATGCCCTGGTGGTGCCGGACGAGGGCAGCCTGTGGTCGGTCGACGGGCAGCCGGTCCTCATCGCCTGGGGCTTTCGCCGTTCAGGCACCGACGGGCCGGCGATCGTCGGGACCGGTGCGATCACCGGCACCACCGCGATCACCGGGACCGGCTTGCCCCCCCCGGTCGGGGAGTTGCCGGCAGGCCCGGGAATGGGCACGCAG
>NZ_JBEXZS010000147.1:0-29034 GCF_040593685.1 Methylobacterium sp. EM32
CATAATTATGTTATTGAATATTTTTATGCGCAAATGAATGTCTGGTAAAAATGAACACCGGACGTTCCCAATCCGAAAGCGAATGTCCGCAAGGGGTAATCAGCGTTGATTGGAAGCCCGCGAAAATGATGTCCAAGGGGGCTGGAAGCAGCTATTCGCAGGGTCAATCTGCTCAGTTTTCTACGCTGTGATTGGACAATATCGTCAGCCTGCGGACCCTGCACGACGGAAAGCTTTGCGCGACGGAGTGAGCGAGCGCTCAGAGAAGCGGTCCACGCATGGCGGCAACTCAGCATGCCGGTCGGCGGCGCTGCTGGGATCCGGCACCTCGGAGCCCCGCTGTCGTGGAGCGATACTGGCGGCTTGGCCTACCAGGACCACGGCTTCGTCCAGATCTCGTTAGACGGCGGGCGGACGTGGACGAGCGCCGTGGTCTGGTCGTCCCAGTCCAACGGCTCAGCCCCGATCCGGATGAACCCCGACCTACCCGGCTTCCGATCCGCCGTGCCCCTGTTCCTCGTCTGAGGCCGCGTACGTGATGCGACGTCACGTGTCGAACACAGTCAAAGAGCCCGCTCGCTCTACGTACGAGGCCACCGCCCGGGTCAGGAACCCATAGAAATCCCATTTCGCCTCGTAATGCGTCTCATCGGCGATCACCGCGAGGACCTCCAGGCGCGTGCCGGTGAGCCTGCGCACGAGCGCGGGCGGTTGTCCCGGCTTGAGCGTTACCCACGCGACGTCAGGCTCTCGCATCGCTGCAGCGACGAAGCCGCAGGGCATGTCGCCAAACCGATCGCGCGGGGCCGCGGGCCTTGGCACGAGGGGCCCGAGCCCGGTCGCCGGACACCGCACCGACGCGCGAATTTTGGGATAGTCGGCACATCGTCGGCATTTTTGAAGGCCCGCTCCGGCGCCCCTCCGGACCGCCAGAGGCCTGAAATTCAAGAAGGGGCAAGCCGATGGCGAGCGGATCGCCATGCTACAGCGAGACCCGACAGCTGGCGGGCGACGGCAAACCAGATAGTCTGTTAAAGGACGCTGGCTAAAACGGGCAGCGGGCCTCCCTGCTCCCCGAAAAATACTTTCGGGGAGTGCAGGATTCTCCGCGTCGTGGACGGCCATCGTATCCAGAGGCAATGGATACAGGATCTGCCTGAGGTTTAACTGTCCCGCCCCTGACAGGCGCTCTCGCTATAGCCCTGGCGGGCGGCCGGGAAAGATGCCCAGTTGCGATGATTTTAGTCGGTCACTCGCGCTTTGAGGAATCTAGAAGCGGTCACGTCGTCATTAATCTGGACTGATAGGTAATCGAACCACCAGCGCCCCCACGCGGTATTTTCGCGAGAACCCGACACCATGTAGATCTTATGGCCCATATGCGAGTAACGTCGAACTTCGCTCACTCTTGGCCAGTAGAAGGTGCTCGGCAAACTGGAGTCGCCATCAATCAGATTGCGGCATTCCGGATCCAAGTATAGCCCTTTCGTGTGCCAGACGTCCTGACCCTCGTGGCAAATGCGAGCAAGCCGGAATTTGAGGTCGCGGAAGCCGCAGGGGCCGATCAGCGGGTAGCCTCCGTCTGTCGCATCCCATATCTTTGTGGACCGGTAGCGTTTGACGCGAATGGCGTTACCTGGAACGGCACGGTCAATGGCACGCATTAGTGCCACTGCGTTCGGCGCGCTGCAGATAGCAGCAACAAGATTGATTGCAGTCATAAAGGGGGCTCCTGCGTTAGATTATTGTGTATTATCAAGATCATGACGACCTGGATGCGGGCGATGACCGACTTGAGAATTCGGTCGATTATGGCGTGATCTTCGAGGAGGGGATGACCCGATCGCCCTAGGGGGGCGACCGGAGCGGGGCGCGGCAGGCTCAGAACTGGGCGTCGTCGTAGGACGCCCTGCCGCGCTGTTCGACCGGCGCCGGCGACTCGGGAGGTGCGATAGCGGGCAGCGACGGCGGCTTGCGGAGGGGCTCCGCGTCCACCATCCGCTACTCATCCTGAAGGATGCGAAGCGACGCCTCAGAATCTGTTTCTCTGTTCTCAGTCAGCATATTGTATTTGGAAATAACATTTTACTGTCATTATAATCGATCATTCCAAATATATGGTCTTGACGCCAATCATCACACGCTTGCCCAAAGCTTTGATACATTTTAATCTTTTGATGTCGCCCGGAAGATATGTATGCGATTCCATTCATTAAATTTTTTTCCTGAAGGCGTGCAAACCTGACCTCGAATATCTCGAGTTCTTCTGATGCGGTATGCGCGACGCGCCTCGAGGATAAGATTAAGCAGCCTTCAACAACGCCGGTTCTAAGGCCGATACGCCGGATTTGCTGATGCCACCCCTGGCTCACAACAATTGTATGCACAGCTTCAAATGGCCGAATATGCGAATCTGAACGACGATTAACCTCTATCGTCATCTTGTAATCTACATAGCGCCGCTTTTTTAAATCGGCACTGTAGACTAGCCAGCCTGCGCCATCGATTGCCCATCCAGGCATGATGCTCTTTGCCGCCGCTATTACAATAGATCGGGTATGCAAACGTATGCGCTCTGTAATCGAGCATGTGAGCCGATTAGCTAATTTCGCACGCTCATTAGCTCGCGGCGATCTCAATCCGCAACCATAATTCTGTTTGTAGCGATGCTGTCGGTTAAATCGGAAAGAGCGCACCGCATTTGCCAGATCCGCAAGGTGCTTCCTCCCTTCTGCCAGAGAAAGGCCTCCGCGCTCTTCCAATGAAATACTGATAAGTGCGCTATACGCATCCTTGCGCAGAACTGGCCTATTTTGATTGGCCAGATCAAGAACAATGCTGCGCGCCTTAGGCGACAGCGCTGCCATTTGCAGGGTTATAGATGTCGTCATGGTCGTGCGTCCCACGGGTTGGCAGCGCGCGAAAGCGCTGAACGATCAAACCGTGTGGCCGCAGGGCCTGTCCTGAAAAGAACGGCCTGTCAACTTACGCATTCATCACTCAGTGCGCAATAGAGCTTTTTACTCTCATCACGCGGCGGAAATGCTTTGCGCAGCTGCCACTTAGAGCCCCACGCATGGAACTCAAAGCCATGATATGTTCGTGGGATATGCCCTGCAACCGCGTAAACTACGTAGGTAGCATGCAATCTAATTAACCTTCACTGTTTGCCGGACCCTCTCGTTGCCTTCAGTCCCCTCCCCCGCCCAGGCAGCGATCCCGCCGCCGCATAAAGGGCCGGGACGATGTCGCCGCGGAGCAGGAGTTCGTATCCTACGCAGTCATTGGGAGGGAGGTAGCGATCGAACCGCCTGCATAGCGCCACCTCCAGACCTTCGAGTATGGCTTCTGCAATGCCCGCTCTTGTCCCTTAAGCTGCTACTGCGCGGAATACTCAAGCCTGGTAACATAGGATCTGGAGCCTGCACCGTCAGCCCTAGCACCCGATCTGGTCGGTGAGGCTGGACGTGCGGGTCGGCTTCAGACGCTACTTCAAGCCCCGGTACGGTGGTCGCTACGCTCGCAAGGCCGGGTGAGCACCTCGCGGTTCGGCAGGCCGGAACGACAATGCCATGGTTCGGTTGCGACCTCCTGGCCGCTTCCGCGTTATCCTTCGCTGTCGAGCGCAGGACATGGCGATGGAAGGCGAAAAGAATAACAACGACCTCTCCCGGGTCACGGAGGACATCGGCCTGCCGACCCCGCCCAGCCCCGGCCGCGTGCCCCCGCCGCATCTGCCGCCGCCCGATCCTGGCGAGGTCGATATCGACGGCGGACGTACCGCGCCTGAGCCGCCCGGGAGTGAGACGTGACTGGCCGCACAATTGCCCGGGGCGCTGCCGTGGGAGAAAGGCATCGCATGCATGACCAGCCGTCGCTTGCTCCCGGTTCATGCGGTTCGTTCGAACCCTCAGGCGAGGTTCCTACTGGTCTCCCCGGGCGCGGGGGCCGCACCGCGGTCACGGGTTCCGACCAGGCGTGAGCGACCCGTTTCGGTTCCTTCCTTCAGGCGGCGCCACGGGCGTCGAAATCCGCGCGCGCGATTGGTCCGACACCTCGCTCGGCCCACCTGAGGCGTGGTCGCCGGTCCTGAAGGCCACGCTCGCGCAAATGCTGTCATGCCCCACGGCAATGTTCCTCGCATGGGGCCCCGACCTGCTCTGCTTCTACAACGACGCCTACCGCCCGATCCTCGGCTACCGGCTGGGCACGGCCCTGGGGCGGCCCTTCCGGGAGGTCTGGGCCAGCATCTGGGAGGAGATCGCACCCCTCGTCGACGCGACGCTCGCCGGCGAGAGCCTGACCCTCACCGACATGCCGCTCGACCTCTCGCGCGACGGCACGCCCGAACGCAGCTGGTGGTCCTTCAGCTACTCGCCGGCCATCGACGAGGACGGCAGGGTCGCCGGCCTGTTCTGCGTCACCGGCGAGACCACCGCCCGCGTGCTCGGCGAGGAGGCCCTGCGGGAGAGCGAGGACCACTTCCGGCACACGGTCGAGCTGAACCCGCAAGTGCCCTGGACCTGTGACCCGGAGGGCAACATTACCTCCTACTCGAACCGCTGGCTCGAACTGACCGGCCAGGCACCGGGCGAGCCGGACGGGGCCGGCTGGATCAAGGCGCTGCATCCCGACGACGTGCCGGGGACCGTGACCGTGTTTGCGGCCTCGCTCTCCTCCGGCGAGCCCGTCGACGTCGATTACCGCATCCACGTGGCCGCCACCGGCGAGTACCGCTGGATGCGCGCCCGGGCCCGGCCGCGGCGGGACGGGTCCGGCGCCATCCTCAGCTGGTACGGCGTCGTCGAGGACGTGCACGACCGGAAGCTCGCCGAGGCGCGGTTGCGCGAGGTGAACGAGACGCTGGAAAGGCGCGTCGAGGCGGCGCTCGCCCAGCGCAAGCTCTGGGCGGACGTGTTCGAGACCACCGATGCGCTGGTCGCCGCCGTCGACCCGGACTACCGGCTGCTCGCCGTCAACCGGGCCTACGCGGACGAGTTCGAGGACATCTACGGGGTCCGCCCGAAGGTCGGCGACAGCCTGCTCGACCTGCTGTCCGGCCATCCGGAACACCGGGACGCCGCGCGGGCGGTATGGTCCCGGGCGCTGGCGGGCGAGGAGTTCACTGCCATAGGCGAGTTCGGCGACCCGACACGGCGTCGACAGTCCTACGAGCTCAAGTTCACGACGCTGCGGGACGCCTCGGGCGAACGAGTCGGCGCCTTCCAGTACGCCCAGGACGTCACGGACAGGCTCCGGGACCAAGAGCGGCTCGCCCGGGCCGAGGAAGCGTTGCGCCACGCCCAGAAGATGGAGGCGGTCGGGCAATTGACCGGCGGCGTGGCCCATGACTTCAACAACCTGCTGACCATCATCCGCTCGTCGGTCGAGTTCCTGCGCCGCCCAAACCTCGCGGAGGAGAGGCGCACCCGCTACCTGGAGGCCGTCTCGGACACGGTGGACCGCGCCGCCCGGCTGACCAGCCAGCTGCTGGCCTTCGCCCGGCGTCAGCCCCTGAAGCCGGAGGTCTTCGAGCTGTGCGAGCGCTTGCATGGTGTGGCCGACATGCTGAACGCGGTCACAGGCGCGCGCATTCGCCTCGCCGTCGAGGTGCCGGACAGGGCCTGCCACGTCCGGGCCGACCGCGCCCAGTTCGAGACCGCGCTGATCAACCTTGCGGTCAACGCCCGCGACGCGATGGACGGCGAGGGCTGGTTGACCCTGCGCCTCGCCTGCGGCGGCGCGCTGCCGGGCATTCGCGGGCACGCCGGCGCCCCTGGACCGTTCGCGGCGGTCTCGGTCGTGGACGAGGGGGTGGGCATCGCGCCCGGGCTGCTCGATAGGATCTTCGAGCCTTTCTTCACGACGAAGGAGACCGGCAAGGGCACCGGGCTCGGCCTCTCCCAAGTGATTGGCTTTGCCAAGCAATCCGGTGGCGACGTGGAGGTCACGAGCGAGGTTGGGCGCGGCACGACGTTCACCCTGTACCTCCCGGAAGTCGACCCGCCCGCTGGGAGCGGGGAGAACGTAGTGCCGGGGACGGCGGACGAGACCGAGGAGCGCGGCCTAAGCGTGCTGGTCGTGGAGGACAACCTCGACGTCGGGCGCTTCTGCACGCAGCTCCTGGAGGATCTCGGCCACGGGACGGTCTGGGCGCACAACGCCGAGGCGGCGCTCGCCGAGGTGGAGCGGACGCCGTTCCGGTTCGACGCGGTCTTCTCGGACGTGGTGATGCCGGGCATCGGCGGCGTGGCACTCGCACGGCGCCTGCGGATCAGCCATCCCGGGCTGCCGGTCATCCTGACGACCGGTTACAGTGATGTCCTGGCCCGGGACGACGCGCACGGCTTCGAGCTCGTGCGCAAGCCTTATTCGGCGGAGCAGGTCGCTCGCGCCTTGCGTGGCGTCGTCGCCCGGCGTCGTCACGCCTCCGCCTGAAAACGCGGCCCCGATCCTGACCGGCCGCGTGCGAACCGGCGCCCGGCACCGAGCGGGTGCGCGTGCCCATACCGGCCCGCCCATCTTCTGGTGACCCGTCCGATCAGGACGGTGCGGCCTCGGCGCGATGCGGCTGCGATCGGCGACGCGCCGCCGACCGCAGGGCGGCGTCCAACTGTTGAGCCGAGTACGGCTTCCGCAACAGGTCGAAGCTGTGCGCGTCGTCCTGCGCCAGCACGTGGCTGTAGCCGGACGTCAGGATGACGGGCAGCCCGGGATGCGCGCTCCGGAGGCGCGCGGCGAGTTCGAACCCGCCGATGCCCGGCATGACCACGTCCGAGAACACCGCGTCGAAGCGGCAGGGGACCGCCCCTATCTCGGCCAGAGCGGCCTCCGCCGACAGGACGAGGAGCGAGCCGTGCCCGAGGTCCTGCAGGACCTGCGCGCAGAAGCGACCGACCTCGACGTTATCCTCGGACCACCAGGATGCACAGGCCGGCGGGGTTGGAGCCCCCGTCGTCCCCGACCGCTTCCTCCTCCGCCCCGGCGACTGGCCGCTCGGCCTCGGGCTCCAGCAGGTTCGAGCGAATGGCGTAGATCTCGAAGGACCCGAGGAGGAGCGGCGCGACCACGACGATTGGCAGGAGTTGGCGGTTGATCTGCGTTGCCTCCCCGAGACCGAACACCGTGGCGGCCTACGGTCCGTGCGGTCGGGCGATGAGGACACCGACGGATAGGGCGCTCAGGGTGAGGGCGGTGACGAGCGCCATCCGCGAGAACGGGCCGCCGTCATGGAGGGCGCCGATGCCGTAGACCTAGCCCAGCACGCCCACCGTCGCGGCGACGAGGGCGGCGAGCGTCGCGGCCAGCCCGACGCGGCGGAGCGAGGGTCTCCCCGCATCCTGGAGGAGCAGGCCTGCCGCGGCGCGGAGGACGCAGGCGGCCGTGGCGAAGGACATGCCCCTGTCCGGGCCGAGCGGTCCGGAGACGAGCCGCTGCGTCCAGTCGTCGAGCCTGAAGCCGTGCGGGCCGACATATTGGAGGCTCCCGCCGAACGACACGACGGATGCAAGGCCGGCGAGCCAGCGGCCGGTGGTCCTGCTCGCTGCGTGCCGCCTCCGCCGTGTCGAGAGTAGGAGGGCGGACGATAGGAGCAGCAGGGCGAGCGCGGTCAGCGCCACCATCGGCGCCTCGCCCGGCAGGATGCTCCGTAAGACGGGCACGTCGAGCACCCAGCCGAGCATGACGGTCAGGGAGGCGACGATGCCGAGCGAGGCGGCGCTCCGCGAGATGAGTTTCGCGATGGTCGCCGGTCCCGCGGGACCGGTGGCGTGCCGGTCTTGATGTGCCTGTCCCAACGCGCCTTCCGTGTCGTTCGTGCCGATCCGCCTCGGATGAACGCGTTGGTCGGCCCTCCGTTCGGCATGACGAGTCGGCACGCCCCGCCCGTACAGAGCAAGGCGTGCACCGGACCCATCGACGACTTCGAACCTGCCTTGCCTGAAACCTTCCGGCTGTCGCGTCCGTATGGGTCGTCGAGCGCCCCTCCGAGGGCCGGCACATGACCCCTTGGCATGGCCTTCACCAGACCTGTCCATTTGCTCAAGTCCATACAGAGAAAGATATTTTATTTTTGGAACAAGCAGTGCACGAGTTCTTTCCCTCTCGGGTGTCGAACACAGGCATTCTTAGTCCAGGAGACGACGCATGAAGAATTTCATTCTGACGGTCGCGACCGCCACAATGCTTGGTGGCTTGGCCCTCGGCTCGGCCTCCGCCGCCCCGATGGGGCCGGGCGGCATGCAGGCCGGCCCGTCCGACGTCACCCAGGTCCGCATGACGCATGGCGAGCGGATGATGATGAAGAAGCGCATGATGCGGAAGCAGATGATGAAGCGCCGGATGATGAAGAAGCGGATGATGATGAACCGTATGTAAGCGGTCCCTCGGGGCGTGGCGGCAAGGGTTTCCAACCTTCCGCCACGCTATTGATGTCCAAGGAGTCGGATCTCCCGTGCCCCGCACCTACCTGACGCGCTCCGCGCCGGATCTCGGCGAGATCGAACGCCGGCGCTGGATGTTCCGGCACCCCGCCGTCATCCGGGTCACCCACTGGGTCAACGCGCTCTGCCTGCTCGTCCTGCTGATGAGCGGCTTGCAGATCTTCAACGCGCATCCCGCCTTGTACTGGGGCAAGGTCTCGACCTTCGACAGCCCGCTGCTGGCGATGGCCTCGACCGAGGACGATCCGCCGAAGGGAACCACGACGATCCTGGGGCGCACGTTCGACACCACCGGCTGGCTCGGCTCGTCCGCCGGCGCGGACGGCGAGCCCGCCGACCGCGGTTTCCCCTCATGGCTCACCCTGCCGAGCGACCAGGACCTCACCGGCGGCCGCTCCTGGCACTTCTTCTTCGCCTGGGCCTTCGTCCTGAACGGGTTCGCCTACCTGCTCTACGGCCTCTTCAGCGGGCAACTCCGGTTCCGCGTGATCCCGCAGCGCGACCAGGTCCGGCACATCGGCGCCTCGGTGTGGGAGCACCTCACCCTGCGCTTCCCACAGGGTGATGAGGCCAAGCGCTACAACGTCATCCAGAAGATGACCTACGCCGTGGTGCTGTTCGTGCTCCTGCCGGTGCAGGTGCTGGCCGGGCTTGCAATGTCGCCGGCCATGGATGCCGCCTTCCCGTTCCTACTGACCCTCTTCGACGGCCGGCAATCGGCCCGGACGGTGCACTTCGTAGTGGCGGGCCTGCTGGTGCTGTTCGTGGTCGTGCATGTCGCCCTGGTGGTGCTCTCGGGCTTCTGGAACAACATGCGCGGCATGCTGACGGGATGGTTCGTGATCGAGCGCCGGGTCGAGCCGGTCCCTGCCACTGACGGTCCGGGAGGTGCGGCATGACCCGCCCGCCCAGCCGGCGCGCCATCCTGCTTGGCGCCACCGCCGCGGCCAGCACCGCGATGCTCGGCGGTTGCGACCGCCTCGGCGAGACGGAGTGGTTTCGACGCACGCTCAAGACGGGCGAGGACGCCAACCTGTTCGTGCAGCGCCTCCTCCTGACGGACCGCGCGTTGGCCCCCGAGTTCGCCGAGGCCGACATCTCGCCGTGGTTCAAGCCGAACGGCACCGAGGACCCGCCCGACAAGGCGTACAAGGCACTCGCGAGGCGCAAGTTCGCGACCTATCGGCTGGAGGTCGGGGGTTTGGTCGAGAGCCCGCTCAAGCTCTCGCTGGCCGAGTTGCGCAAGATGCCGGCCCGCACCCAGATCACCCGCCACGACTGCGTCGAGGGCTGGAGCGCCATCGGCAAGTGGACCGGCGTGCCGTTGGCCGACCTCCTCGGCCAGGCCCGGCTCAAGCCCGAGGCACGCTACGTCGTATTCCACTGCGCCGACACCATGGACCAGGGTGACGCCGACACGGGTGCGGAGGACGACGGCGGATCGGACGGGCAGGAGGCCGGCGGCAACGCCAATCCGGCCATGAAGAAACAGGCCGGCGGGGGAGAGGACAAGCGGGATTCGGGCGGGCAGCAGGCGTCCGACGCGACCACGGCCGGCGCCGCCGAGCCGGTGCGCTACTACGAGAGCATCGACCTGGTGGACGCTTTCCACCCCCAGACCATCCTCGCCTACGATCTGAACGGACAGGCGCTCCCAGTGGCAAACGGCGCGCCCCTGCGCCTGCGGGTCGAACGCAACCTCGGCTACAAGCAGGCCAAGTACGTGATGCGGATCGAGGTGGTCGAGAGCTTCTCCGGCATCGGGGAGGGCAAGGGCGGCTACTGGGAGGACCAGGGCTACGCTTGGTACGCGGGTATCTGAGGGCTCCCTATCCATCGGCCAGGATCGAGACTGGCAGCCTGCCCGTGAAGATCATGCCGACCTGCCTCAAGGCCGTGGCGAGGGTGCCTCCGATCTGGCGGACGAACGCTTCGACGAAGCACGAGGTTTGCCCGAGGCCGGACCGCCACCGGGCTCATTTAGCCCCCGCTCGCCTCCGACAGCGGCACAACGAAGTTCTTCCACCGTGAAATCAACCCGGCCGTCCCATCGAGCTCGCGTTCGACGCTGACCGTGAGCAGGCGGGTGCCGAAACCCCGCCGCGACGGGGCCGCCATCCTCCGCCCAGTCGAGGTGCAGTCGGCGCGACCCGTACCGACCTCGAACAGTCTGTCATCATGTCGGAACGCTACAGACCAACTGGCGATAAACGTCTGGTATGTTGCGCACGGGAACTTTCACGTGGCGTCGCCTTCCGGCAGGTTCTTCAAGGTCCAACGAGCGACGGCGCCCAGGGTGAGGCCCTGGACGACGATGGTGAACAGGACCACCGCGTAGGTCGCGGCCAGCACGACGGACTTTGCGTCACTTTCAGGCAGCGACAGCGCCAGGGCTACCGAGATGCCGCCGCGTACCCCTGCCCAGGTCAGGAACGGCACGTTGCTGGGGCTGAGGTAGCCGCCCCATCGGAACGCCAGGAGCGGCGCGGACACCGCCACGAGGCGGGCAACGAGGACGATGGGTACGGCGCAGGCGGCGAGCAGGATGCCGCGTGCCTCGAAGCGCAGGACGAGCACCTCCAGGCCGATGAGCAGGAACAGCACTGAGTTCAGCACCTCATCGATCAGCGTCCAGAGGGCCTCGACATAGCCCTGCGTGCGCTCGCTCATCGCGTCGCGCGGCGCCCGGTCGCCCACCAAGAGCCCGGCCGCGACGACCGCTAGCGGACCGCTGGCGTGCAGCTTCTGGGCGAGCGCGTAGGTGCCGGCGACCAGCGCGAGGGTGATCAGCACCTCGACGGGAAAGTCGTCGATGGCTCGCATGGCCCGGTAGGCGAGGTAACCGGTCACGACGCCGAGCAACAAGCCACCGCCCGCTTCCTGGAGGAGGAGCTTCGAGACACCGCCGACGCTAGTCGCTTCGCCGCCAGCCCCGACAGCGAAGGCCACGAGCACCGTGAACAGCACGATGCCGACACCGTCGTTGAACAGGGCCTCCCCCTGCATCTCGACTTCCAGGGCCTCGGGGACCCGCACGTTCTTCAGGATGGCCAAAACCGCTACCGGATCGGTTGGGCTGATGAGGGCGCCGAACACCAGTGCCCATGCAAGGGGGACCGGCTGCCCCAGCGCCCCAGCCACGATCCAGAAGGCGGTACCGACGATGGCGGTCGAGATCACCGTGCCAGCAAGCGCCAGCGTCGCCACCGGCCCGGCCCGGTCTCGTAGGGCGCTCAGGTCCAGGCTCATCGCGCCGGCGAACAGCAGGAAGGCCAGCATGCCGTCCATCACCACCCTGGTGAAGTCGACCTGACCGAGGATGCGGGTGAGATCCTCGTAGAGGTGCTGCTCGGGGAAGGCGACGTCGAGGACGACCAGGGCGACGGAAGCGGCGAGGCCCATGACGAGCAGGCCGACGGCATGCGGCAGATGCAGCAGCTTCCGGTTGAGCCAACCGAACAGGGCCGAGAGCGTCAGCAGCAGGGCCGCAAGATCGAGGATGGAGATCACGGGAATCCCCCGGGGAAAGGCGGCATCGAGGCTGCCGCGGGCGCGCAGGGAGTCAGCGCATGTCCTTCGGCAGGTGCTTCAGCGGGTCGGTCCGGCCTCCCTGACCCTTGCCCTGAACGGAGCCTTCGGACCGCATCACGTCCGTGATCGATTGGAGCGCGCTGGGAGGCGCCACTTGGCCAGTGGCCTTGTCGCGCGGCCCACCGTCGCCCTTGACCGTCGACGTGCCCGGAGGAAGGGTCCCGGCGGTCGGCTGGTCGATGGCGCTGGCCGCCGACTGGGCACCCGCCCGACCGGCGGTGGCGATTGCCGCGCCGATGACGGCCACGGCACCGACGAGAAAGGTGGCGATGCCGCGCCCGCGGCAGACACGTCGGTGGTCGGTCATCGGTTCGCGGCACTCCCTGTCGGATGCCCGCGTCCTCGGGCCCGTCATCCTGCAAGTGCAGCGGACGGCACTTGTTCCTGACTGAACTCGACACCGCCCTTCAAGGCCGCGCGGTATCCTTGCCTCCGGACGAAAGTCTAGAGCGACCACCGAGCGGCACTTCGCGCCGGACCATCTTGCCTCGGACGATGGTCGAATTCGCCTGAACGCAATTGGGCGTCGGGCGTTGCCGAGCACGATCCGACGTTCGAGCGGACGCATCCTGGTCCAGTCACCCGAATGGTCGGGTGCCCTTGCCCAGGCTGGACCGAAGGAGCACCACCTTGCAGAAGACCATTCTCACATCGGCGTTTCTCGCAGGCCTCGGCCTGGCCGCGTCCGCCCTGCCGTCCGCGGCGCTGCCCGTAAGTGCCGCCGGTATGGCTCCTGCGGCCAATGCCGACGTGGTGCAGGTGCGCATGAACCGGCGTTACCGGATGCGGCAGGGCTCCGCCAGCCGCGGGAATGCAGCCATGCCGTCGCGTGGCGCCCGGGGGCAGCAATACGGCGGGACGAGCGGTGGCACGCGCCGCTGACAGCGTATGATGGGCGGGGCTCCTTGCCCCGCGGGTGACGACACGCCGCCGTGAGGCACCACCGCCTCCGGCGGCTTTCTCTTGGAATGGCATCAGGCATGATCTTCGCGGAAGCCCTCGAACGCCTCGAAGGGTTGGGTCGGTCGGCGGCAGCCTTGCTGCCGGGGCTCGCCGTAGCGCTGGTGCTGTTCGGGCTCGGCCTGCTCGTTGCGCGCCTGGTACGCGCCGCCGTGCGCCGTGCGGCCGCGATGCGCGACGCTTCGCCGGGCTCGGCCGCAGTGCTCGGGCGCATTGCCGGCGGCGTGACCATCCTCGTCGCGTTCCTGGTGGCCGCCTCGGTGGCCTTCCCGTCGGTCTCGGCCGCCGACCTGTTCAATCTGCTCGGGATCGGCGGCGTCGCCATCGGCTTCGCCTTCCGCGACGTGCTCCAGAACCTGCTTGCCGGTATTCTGATCCTGCTGACGCGGCCCTTCGTCATTGGCGACCAGATCCGCGCAGGCTCGCACGAGGGCACGGTCGAGGACGTCTGGGTGCGCGCCACCGTGCTGCGCACCTACGACAACCAGCGGGTGCTGATCCCGAACGCCACCCTGTTCGTCGACAAGATCACGGTCATCACCGCGCACGAGAAGCGCCGCCTCGCCTTCCCGCTGACCATCGGCAACGGCGACGACATCCGCGAGGTGCGCCGGGTCATCGTCGAGGCGCTGAAGGGCACCGAAGGCGTGCTGGCCGACCCGCCGCCCGAGGCCTTGGTCACAGGCCTGGGTGCGGCGGGCGTCGACATGACGGCAAGGCTGTGGATCGACCCGCCCCGGCGGCGGGATGCAGTCGATGCGCTCGACCATGCGATTGCCAACGTGAAGGACGCGCTCACCGCGGCCGGCATCGACCTGCCGTATCCGACCAGCCAGGTGCTGTTCCACGACCAGACCGAGGAGACCGACGGCGAGCGGGCTCGCCAGCGCGAGGGCTGGCCCGCCGGCCGGAATCCCCCGCGGGCGCGCTGGCAGGCTGCGCGAGAGCGGCAGGCGGCAGAGGAGGAGGAACGCACGTGACCAGCCGCCTCAGTCGGCGCCCTCGTCGGGGATGTTGAGGCCGGTGCCGCAGGCCTTGCAATGCACGGCGTCCGTCTCGTGCCGCTGAAGGCCGCAGGTCGGGCACGGGAAGCGCACCTTGTAGGGCCGAAACAGCACCTGGGCGAGGCGCAGGAACAGCGTCACCCCGCAGATCATCACCACGACCGAGACGAGGCGACCGCCGGTCCCTTGCAGGGTGACGTCGCCGTAGCCGGTCGTCGTCAGTGACGTGACCGTGAAGTAGAGCGCATCGACGTAATTGCCGATGGCGGGGTTGCGTCCGTGCTGCGTGGCGAAGACGATTCCGGTCATCACGAACACGAAGACCGCAAGGTTCACCGCCGCGATGATGACCTCCTCGTTACGGCGGAAGAACGGGAAGTCGGCGCGCAGGCGATCGAGCAACTGGTAGGTGCGCAGCAGCCGCAGAGTGCGCAGGATGCGCAGGAAGCCCGCGCCCTCGCCGACGATGGGCGCGAGGAACGAGGCGATGGCGGCGAGGTCGGCCCAGGTGGTCGGGCGCAAGAACTCGCGGCCTGGCCGCGGGCATATGGCGAGCCGGAACAGGAAATCAGCGGTCACCACCGCCCCTATCAGGACGTCGACCCCCTCGACCAGAGGTTCGCGGGGCATGAACGAGGAGACGACGATGAACAGGAGCGTGGCGAGATCGAAGGCGAGCAGGCCGTAGCGGAAGCGGTGGGCACGGTCGCTGTCGCCCTCGTACAGGCCCCGAAGCCTCTCGGTCAGGTGGGTCATGCGCTAGAAAACGTTTGCTCGCGGGTCTCGGAGGAGAAAGCTGTGCCGTGGACACGGCGTTGGCAACCTGAACAGGACGAGGGCCGCGAAGGTTTTCCTCGTCGATCTTGAGACGAGAAGTCCATCATCCTGACCTTGCGAGGGGTTCTGCACACGATCCAAAGCGGCGGTTGCAAACGTCCGATCAATGGTGCGCTGACGCGAACGTGCGGATGCTCCGGACGATACCGGCGTGATCGAACGGCTTGTCGTGGAACACGCCTCGAGCCGGAATGTTCGCCAACTCCGGCTTCACCGCACCAGTCAGGATCAATTCGATTGGCGGCCAACGGTCCCGGATCATGGCGGCGAGCTTCAACCCCATCACTGACCCGCGTACGTCGAGATCCGCCATCACCACGCGAATGTCCGTGCGCTCTTCCAGAATGCGAATGGCCTTGGCAGCTGTCGTTGCCTCGACGACCTCACAGCCGGCTTCCTCGATCAGGTCCGAGAGGACCATCATCAGGATCGGTTCATCCTCGATGAGGAGCACAATCGACCGCCGCTCGTTGCCCTGGGATGTCATGGATTCCTCTGGAGGGAACCCGTCACCGCCCGGATCACGACGCTGTCACCTGCGACATGGGCGCGCCAAATTTCGCATCGAAGCCCAATGAGCTGTAACTCAGCTGGGTGTCGCGGGTTCCCACCAATCCGAGCTGGATCAGCCGCGCCCCGAAACCGCGCCGCAAGGGGGCCTGGGCAGGCGGGCCGCCGCGCTCCTGCCAACTCAACACGACGGTTCTCTCGTCGTCATCCTCGACTTGCCACGTCACGCCCACCTCGCCTTCCTGGTTCGAGAGCGCGCCGTACTTCACGGCATTGGTGGTCAGCTCGTGCAGCAGCAACGACAGTGACAACGTCGCCTGCGGCGCCAGCGCAATGTTTTGTCCCTGGATCCGGAAACGCTCCAGAGGAGCTTGAAGGGCCAGCACGCGCTCAACGACGGCGCGGATCGGCGCGGCCGCCCAGCTGTCCTGCAGGAGCACGTCGTGCGCCTGAGACAGCGCGATCAGCCGCTGCGTGAAGGCCTGGACGGGGCCCTGATCCGGCACGCCGCGCAAGGTCTGACCGGCGATGCCCTGCACCATCGACAAGGTGTTCTTGAGCCGATGCGACAGTTCACCGTTCAGCAGCGCTTGCTGCGCCTCCGCCTGCACGCGCGCCACGGCTACCTGGATCCGATCGGACACGGCCCTTACAAAGTCCAGTTCCTCGGCCGAGAACGCGCCGGGACGATCCGAGTGGATGAAGCCGACCCCAACGAGGCGCCCGCGCTCCATGACTGGTACGTTGATCAGCGTCCGCGCGCCGATCGCGAGTAACGCCGAGGCCCTCTCCCGAGTACGCGGGTCGCACTCCGTATCCGCAATCATGACTGTTGCGCCGCGCCGTAGCTCCTCGATGTAGGAGCCGTAAGTGCGGAAGTCATGCAGGCCTGCGACCGAGGCAACTCCCGGAATGCACCAGTCGGTTGGAACGTCGACAGTCTCGCGTTTAGCATCGACCAGTCCGTAACCGGCGCGCGTCGCGCCGAGCACCCGCGCGACGATCCCGGCCGCCGCGTGGACGATGTCGGACACGGTGCCGAGGTCGCGTAGCTGGTCGCCCACCTCGACCAGAGCTGCCTGCCGTGCTTCGGCGCTTCGGCGGGCGGTCACGTCGCTTGCCGCCCCGAACCACTCGATGATCTCGCCGCGCTCGTCAAAGAGGGGGACGGCGCGTGAAAGCGTCCAGCCGAAGCTCCCATCGGCGCGGCGAACGCGGTGCTCGAGCTCGAACGTGCCCTTGCGCCGGATCGCGTCTTCGATTGCTGCCATCACCTCCGGACGGTCGGCGGGATCGATGTAGGAATCGAGCCAGCGCACGCTTGGCACAACCGTGTCGGCGAGGAAGCCATGCCCGTCGAGCTGACGCATCTCCTGCCAGTCCGGGCTCATGCGATAGATCGACTGCGCACCCGCAGTCACGAGCGCTCTCAGGCGGTTCTCGCTCGCAGCCAGCGCAGCCTGGGCGGCGCGTCGCTCCTCGATATCGAGCAGGACGCCGGGGAAGCTCAGCGGCGTACCGTCCTCCGCCTTGTCGACCCGGCCGTTAGCCTCGATCCAATAGTAGCGCCCGTCAGTGCGCCGCACCCGATACTGATGAGCGTAGGCGCCACCACGCAGGATAGTGGTGGTGATGGCGGCCGATAGCCCGGCTTTGTCGTCGGGATGCACTGTGGCGACGATCTGGGCAAGGGGAATACCTACGCGGCCCAGCGCCGGGTCGAGCCCGAAGCTTTGGGCGAAGGCCTCGTCGATGGTGAAGCGGTCCGAGGGGATGTCCCAGTTCCAGGTGCCGATGATCGCCCCGGCCGCGAGCGCCAGCTGGACGCGCTGGACGTTCTCACGGGCCGAGGCTTCGCTAGCGCGCAACGCGTCCTGCACCTTGCGACGCTCGGTGACGTCCCTGACGGTGCCGAACATGCCGACAACGACCCCGTGCTCGTCGCGGGTAAAGCTTGCACGCCGTGCGATCCAGCGGAGTTCACCGTCGTCCGCGCGATGGATGCGGTACTCGACGTCTAGCACTGCGCTACCATCCTCGCGGCTCTCGTCGCTGGAGCGCACGCCGGCGTCCTCAGGCAGCACCAGCGCCTCGAAGATTGCGGCCGAGTAGAGGGGGGCGACCGGTACACCGTAGAGGCGGCAGAACTCGGCCGAGACTTGCATCATGTCGGAGGCGACGATCAGCTCGAACGTGCCGACGCCACCGGCTTCCTGAGCGAAGCGCGAGCGTTGGTCGCTGATGCGGAGGGAGACGTTCTGCGCCTCGCTCACCGCGGCACGCGCGAGTGCAGAGGCCTGCGCCTCCCCCTTCTGGACCGCCTCGGCCCTTTCGCGGGCCATCGATCGTCGCGCCTCAAGCAGGAGGACCACTTGGCGACCCAAGGCGCGCAGGTCGTCGCTCTGCTCCGGGGTCAACCCCGCAGGACGGGGAGCGGTATCGATGACGCACAGTGCGCCGACGACCGCACCGCCTGTCAGGCGCAGGGGCGCTCCGGCGTAGAAGCGGATGTGGGGTTTGCCTGTAACGAGAGGGTTCGATGCCGTGCGCGGGTCAGCGGCGAGGTCTGGAATGATGAGAAGATCTGGCTCGGCGAGCGCGAACTTGCAGACCGAGCGGTCGAGGTCGGTCTCACAGCGCGGGAAGCCGATATTGGCCTTGAACCACTGGCGGTCGATGGAGACGAGGCTGACGAGGGCGACCGGTGCGGCACAAAGGCGGGTGGCGAGACGCACGACGTCGTCGAAACCAGCCTCTGCAGCCGTGTCGAGGACGGCGAGCGCATTCAGAGCGGAGAGGCGTGAGTTGTCGCCGACGGTGGTGAAGGGTGGACGGTTGTGCATTCCGGATGGCCGATGGTGTCCAACGGCACCCTGAATGCTTGTTTCGCAGACGGTACAGATGCCTGAGTGGCCGTTCGCCTACGATAGCCTCACAATGGGCCGGTTTCCACCCTCCGCGACCATTCACACGGTCAAGCTGTTTGGATTTTGAGCCCGGCGGCGCAGGTTGTGCCAGCCGCGCTTCGGTGCGATAGCCCGCGCGAGGGTGCGCGGTCCATCGGTCGGACCGGCAGGACGAGCGCTGGTCGGGCCGCCAGCGCCGGAGACCCGTGCCCGTGCCATCCTCCTCGCATGCCGTTCCGCGGCCTCGCCGCCGTCCCTTGTCGGCCTTGCGCGACATGCTCGTCAGCGAGGCCGGCGGCGGGCTCGTCCTGATGGCGAGCGCGACGCTCGCGCTCGTAGTGGCGAACTCCCCGCTGGCGGACACCTACTTCTCCGCGCTCAAGGCCTATCTCGGCCCGCTCTCGGTGCTGCACTGGATCAACGACGCCCTGATGGCGGTGTTCTTCCTGCTCGTCGGGCTGGAGATCAAGCGCGAGGTGCTCGATGGGCGCCTGCGCACCTGGCCCGATCGGGTGCTGCCGGGATTGGCCGCCCTGGGCGGGATGGCCGCCCCGGCCTTCGTCTACGTCGCCGTGAACTGGTCCTCGCCCGAGACGCTGCGAGGGTGGGCGATCCCGGCGGCCACCGACATCGCCTTCGCGCTCGGCGTGCTGGCGCTGCTGGGCTCGCGGGTCCCGGTCTCCCTCAAGGTGTTCCTGACGGCGCTCGCCATCATCGACGACCTCGGCGCGGTGCTAATCATCGCGGTGTTCTACACCGCCGACCTGTCGCTTCCGATGCTGGGCGGGGCTGCGGCGACGTTCGCGGTGCTGTACGGGCTGAACAAGGCCGGCGTGGCCAGGCTCTGGCCCTACCTGCTGCTCGGCGCCGTGCTCTGGTTCTTCGTGCTGAAGTCGGGCGTGCATGCGACGGTGGCCGGGGTGCTGCTCGCCATGACAATTCCGTTGCGGCTGAGCGCGGGCAAGCCGGACGACCCGACCTCGCCGCTGCATATCCTCGAACACGCGGTCCATCCCTGGTCGGCCTACCTGATCTTGCCGGTCTTCGGCTTCGCCAACGCGGGCGTGTCGCTCGTTGGGTTCACCCCGCCCATGCTGCTCGATCCAGTGACGCTCGGGGTGGCCCTCGGCCTGTTCGTCGGCAAGCAGGCCGGCGTGTTCGGCCTCGTGCTGGCCGCGGTGCGGCTCGGGCTGGCGCAGCGTCCGGCCCACGCGACATGGGCGCAGGTCTACGGGGTCTCGCTGCTCTGCGGGGTCGGCTTCACCATGAGCCTGTTCATCGGCCTGCTCGCCTTCGCGGACGCGCCGGCCCTGGAGGCCGAGGTCAAGATCGGCGTTCTCGCCGGCTCGGTCGCCTGCATGATCGCCGGGGCGCTCGTCCTCCTGGTCGCAGCCCCGCGGGAACATCGTGCGCGGCGGGCGCTTGCCTGAGCCGGCACGCCGCGGCTGGCCGGGGGACCGGGGGCTGCCCCGTGCCAAGGCGACAGGGAGGGGGTAGCCGGTGAGAGCGAGGGTGCGGGCCTGGATCGAGTTCCTGGGCGACCAGTTCTGGCTGCGGCCGGCGCTGGTCGTGCTCGCCTGCATCGGCCTGGCGCAGGCCGCGATCTGGCTGGAGACCGCCCGCATCGCCGGCTACGACCCCTCCTCCCCGGACGCGAACTGGGGCTGGGCCGGCGGCGCCGAGGGGGCCCGGGCCCTGCTCAGCGCGGTGGCATCGTCCACCATCGGCGTGGCGGGCACCACCTTCTCCATCACCATCGCGGCACTGACCCTGGCCTCGAACCAGATGGGGCCGCGGCTTCTGCGCAACTTCGTGCGCGACGCCCGCAACCAGCTCGTGCTCGGCGCCTTCCTCGGCACCTTCGCCTACGCGCTGATGGTGCTGCGCACGGTGCGCACCGTCCAGGAGGAAACCTTCGTCCCGCACCTCGCCATCTCGGGCGCCGTGCTGCTGGCGCTGGTCTGCCTCGGGACGCTGGTCTGGTTCGTCCACCACGTCGCCACCAGCATCAACGTCGAGACGGTGGTCGACGCCGTCCATCGCGACCTCTGCAAGGCGGTCGAGGCACGGACCCGCGACGAGGCCGATATCCAGCCGCCGGTGGGGGCACCGCGCGGCGCCCCGGTCGCGCCGGCGGAGGGCGGATACCTGCAGGCGGTCGATACGGAGGGGCTCGCCGACTGGGCGCACGAGCACCGCATCGTCCTCGCCCTGCGGGTGAGGCCGGGCGATTTCGTGCCGAGGGGATTCCCGGTCGTCGTGCCGTCCGCGGCCGTCGAGGACACCGGCGATGCGGTGGCCCGCTCGCTCACCTTCGGACGCCGCCCGGCGGCGCTGCAGGACCTGGAATACTCGGTGCGGCAGCTCGTCGAGATCGCGGTGCGGGCGCTGTCGCCCGGCATCAACGACCCGATGACGGCGGGGAGCGTGCTCGACCATCTGGGGGACGCCCTGTGCCGCATCGCCCCGCGCCACCTGCCCACGGGCGCCGTCGCCCGCAAGGGCCGCGTCGTGCTCGTCCATCCGGTGACCGATTACGACGGGCTGTGCGACGCGATGTTCCACATGATCCGCCAGAACGCCGCCGGGTCGGTGCACGTACTCGCCCGGATGCTCGACGTGCTGGCCCGGGTCGCGGAGGTCGAGCGGCTGACCTCGCGCCTGTCGGAGCTCGGACGCCATGCCGACCTCGTGCTCGCCGCCGCGCGGCGGGACGTCTCCGACCCGAGCGACCTCGCCGACCTGGAGGAGCGGCACGCCCGCTTCGTCCGGGTGCGCGCCGGGACCGGACCGGGATGATCCTCAAGGACCACGACGAAGCTCGCTCCAGCCTTCGCCGGGCGGGGTGCCGGAGGGCCGACCCCGGCGCCACCAGGGAATGAGGGTATCGCTACCGCAAGGCGAGCGCGTCGAACCAGCCATGCGCGGCGCCGTAGCGGATGATCTCGGCCCGGGTCTTCAGCCCGAGCTTCTCGGCGGCCCGCGCCTTGTAGGTCTCGACCGACTTCACGCTGACGTCGATGCGTCGCGCGATCTCCTTGTTGCTGAACCCTTGTGCGATCAGCCGCAGGGTCTCGGTCTCGCGCGGGCTCAGCGGCTCGCGCCCCTCCGCCGTGCCCGGGCGCCCGTCCGCCCCGGAGGGCTCCGCCAGGGCATGGCCGGCGATCGCGGGATCGAGGTAGACGCCCCCGGAGGCCACGGCCCGAACCGCGCGGAGCAGGTCGTCCGCCGCGGAGCGCTTGAGCAGGTAGCCTCGCGCCCCGGCCTTCATCAGCGGCTGCACGTAGGCGGCGTCCTCGTGGACCGTCAGCACCAGCACCCGGGTCCCCGGGCACTCGCCCGTCACCCGCTCCGTCAGTTCGAGGCCGTTCAGGCCGGGCATCGAGACGTCGACCACGGCGATGTCGGGTGCGAGGGCACGGATCATCGGCAGCGCCTCGCCGCCGTCGGTGGCCTCGCCGACGAGCTCGATCTCCGGATCGGCGTTCAGGAGCGCACGGATGCCCGCGAGGACCACGGGATGGTCGTCGGCCAGGACGACGCGGATACGGTCCATGATGGCTTCTCCCGTGCGTCAGGCGGCCGGCGCCACCGGGATGCGGACGAACAGCGTCGTGCCGACGCCCGAGGACGTTTCCAGGGTGAGCGTGCCACCCAGAAGGGTTAAACGCTCGCGGATGCCCGAAAGGCCCAGCCGCGGCTCGACGGACTTGCGCCCGTCGGGTGGAGAGGGGCCGGAGGCGGGCTCGCAGCCGACGCCGTCATCCTCGATGATCACCTGGACCTCGTCAGGGCGGTGATCGAGGCAGACGCTGACGGTGGCCGCCCGCGCGTGCTTCAGGACGTTGGTGAGCGCCTCCTGCACGATCCGGTAGATCGCGCTCTCGACGGCTGCCGGAAGACGCGAGGCCTCGCCGATGAATTCCAGATCGGGCCGGATGCCGTGGCGCTGGCCCCACTCGCCCAGAAGCGTCGCCAGCGCCTCGCGCAGGCCGAGGTCGTCGAGGGCGGTCGGGCGTAGGTCGATGGCGGCGCGGTGGATGTCGCGCCCGACCTCGCCGGCGAGCCGCTGCAGCCACGCGATCTGCCGTTTGGCCTCGGTCGAGGTCCCGTCCGCGGCGAGCAGGCGTTCCAGTCCCTTGAGGCCGAGCGACAGCCCGGTCACCGTCTGCCCGACCTGGTCGTGCAGCTCGCGGGCGATCCGGCGCTGCTCGTTCTCCTGCGCCTCGCCGAGGCGGCGCAGCAGGTCGAGGCGCTCTGCTTCGGCGCGCTTGCGCGGCCCGACATCCGAGACGACGCCATAGACGAGGTCGGCGGGGTCATTCTTCCGAAGCCGGGGCGCACGCCCGGTCAGGCGCACCCACCGCGGCTCCGCGCTCCGTTGCGAGACCCGGAACTCCACGTCGAGGGGCACGCCCTCGGCGAGGCTTCGCCGCAGTTCCGTCACCAACCGCTCGCGGTCGGCGGCGTCGACCGCCAGCAGGGCGATGTCGGCATCCGCCGTCATCTCGCGCCCCTCCGGCACCTCCGCCTCCCAGCCCAGGAGCTCGGCGGCGCGCCGGGAGGCCGTCACGGTCTCCTCGACCGGATCCCATCGCAAGGTGCCGAGTTCCGCCGCCTCGGCGGCGACCGCACCCTGCTCCTCGCTCGACCGCAGGGCGAGGGCGAAGCGCGCCTGCTCGCCCGCCCGGCGCTGGGCCATGTCGCGGCCAACGAGGGCGACCAGCGCGAGGCCGAGGCCGATGCTGAGCACGCTGCCGCCGGCCAGCACGAGGTAGGAGCGCGAGACCGGCGCGTTCAGCGTAGCGGCCGGCAAGCCGAAATGCACCGACCAGCCGCCCGTCTCCGTCAGCGTGCGGTAGACGACCTCGACGTCCGGTCCCTCCAAGGTGGAACCGGTGTAGAAGCCCTGTGGCGCCCGCCGGATGGCGGCCCGCAGGGCGGCGTTGGCCGGGTGGCCGAGTTCCTCCGCCTCGGCCCGGGTGCGGGCGATAGTGTTGCCCTGCGCGTCGACGATGGTCCCGACCCAGCCCTCCGGCGCGCCCGCATCGCGGAGGATCGAGCTGACCGCGTTCGTCGCGAGGCCGACCGAGAGGACGTGGCGGAGCGTTCCGTCGCGGACGACCGGGACCCTCAGCGCGACGAGGCGCTTGCCCGAGATCCGCCCGACCGGTCCGATCCCGCCGACCACCGGCCGCTTCGTCCGTACCACCGCGTCGAAGCTCACGCGGTCGGCGGTGGGGCCGAGCTCGTCGTCGAGGGAGCGGAGCAGGTTGACGACCTGCGCCCCGTCAGGGCCAGCGAGCTCGACGGTCTCCCAGAGCGGGTGCTCCTGCCTCAGACGCTCGGCCTCGGCGTAGAAGGCGGCGAGGTCCGGCCGGTCCAGGCTGGCCGAGGCAGCCTCGGCCCGGAGGACCGCGACCTGGGTCGCGATGTCGGAGGCGACGCGCTCGGCGACGCGGGCCGCGCTCGCCACCGCGGCGCTGCGGGTCAGTCCGCGCTGCTGCTGCGCCATGAGCGTCGCTACCCAGCCGCTGAGCAGCAGCACCGGGATGGCGGCCGCCACCGCGAGCGCGACGACGGTGCGTCCGTTTCCACGATGGATCTCGGGGCGGCCGGCATCGCCGTCGTCAAGCCTTGGGATCATACAGGGGCTATCGGGTGGGCTCGTTCGCGGCGGTCGTCCCGGCCGAGGAGGCCGGTCTTTCCGCGTCCGGACCATCGGCCGAGACCGCAGCATACCGCAAGAGCGCCCCGGCCGAAGGCGCCTCGACCATGCCGGGGTCGGTCGGTGCGCCCGGGCCGGTCAAGGCCAGCCCATCGCCGAGCAGGCGCCGGCCCGACGCGATGACCTGAAGGATCTGGCGGTCGCCCCCTGCGGCCATCGCAGTCCGCTGCAGGTGCCGCAGCCGTTCAATGAGGTTCGGCGGCGGCGCCGCAGGGTCCTGCAGGCCTGCCTCGACCAGGGTGGTCACCACCCGCTCCAGGCGTCCGAAGGCCCGGCCGTCGACACAGTGGGTTCGGTTGCATCCCATCGCCCTCTCCGTTGCCGTCCGGACCGGCGCCGAAGCCCCGCAGGCTCGAGGGCGACGTCCACGATTTAGATCGAGGTTGGGTTAGCCGCCGCGTCCCGGGTCGTGCGGCTCCGGGACGCGACGGCCGGATGGGTGACCCGCTCGGCGAAATCCCACGTCGAACCGTCGTAGCCTTCGTACCAGGCCCGGCGCTCGCGGGAATCCAACGGGTAGTTGCAGGCATCCCGCGGGCGCCCGAGGGCCCTGGCGCGCAAGCCCTGCTTGATGATGTCCATGATCATCGCCACTCTTTCCGCTGTCTCGATGTTGATGACGCAGTTCAGAGTAGCGTCCGGATCATGGCAGGCGACAAGAGGTTTCGCCGAGCCTCGCCGTTCTCACCGACGCCTGTCAGGTTCATCCCGACAGGACCCGCGCACGGGAGTGCTTGAGCGTGGCTCCGCGGTCACGGAGCCACGCGCGACGATCAGGTGTTCCGGTTGTACTTGAACTCGGGCGCGTTCTTGAGGGCGTCCTTGTCGGTGTCGACCATCGCCTTGAGCTTGCCGTCCGCCTTGTGCAGGAAGATCGACGAGGGGTCGACCACCACGTAGCGCTCGCCCATGCCGAGGAAGCCGCCGACGCTGACGACGACGCCGGTGACCGTCTTGCCGTTGTCGATGACGAGGTCCTCGATCTCCCCGACGGTTTCGTTCTTGTTGTTGTAGAGGTTCTTGCCGACGAGCCTGGACGAGGTCACCTCGGCCGGCTTGGCGGTGACGAATTTGATCTTGGCGGTCGCGGTGTCGGCCATGGTCATGCCGCCCGTGTTGCCGGCCGGGGCCGGCATCGCGGCGCCGGCCGGCGGCGACGTCATCGGTGCGGTCTGGGCACCGGCGGGCGGCTGCGCCGCCTTGTCCTGGGCGAGCGCGGGGCCGGCGAGCAGGACGCCGGCGACGAAGGTGGTTACGAGAAGCGTCTTCATGGGTTCGCCTCGGTCATGAGGGAAGGGAGGTCCCGGCGGGACGGGACCGCCAGGATCCGGGTGCGGGTCCGATGGACGAAGGACCTCAGTAGCCGCAGCTGCAGGTAGGCTGGCCGTAGCCGTACCCATAGCCCACCGGGGCGTAGCGGTAGCCGTATCCGTAGCTGCCGTAATAGGCAGGCCTGGCTGCGGCCGCGGCGAGGCCGAGGCCGAGGCCGGCCGCCAGCCCGAGGCCGCGATGGCCGCGACGGTACCCGTAGCCGTAGCGTCCGTAGGGGCGCCCATAGCCGTACCGGGCCCGCGAGAGGCCGTAGCGGCGGTACCCGCCGAAGCGCCGGGTGTGCGGGCGGAAGCCGATCGAACGGTGACCACGGAAACCGTGGCGGAACCCGCCGTGATGGCCGCCGAAGCCGCCATGGTGGAAGCCGTGCCCATGGCCGCGCCCGAATGGCCGGGCCTCGCTCGCTGACGAGAACAGCATCAGGCTCGATGCGGCCGCGAGGGCCAGTGCGAGACGTTTCATCGGTTTCAACTCCGTGATGGTGGTGGCTGACCCTTGCGGGCCACGACCGTGACGGGTTCGACGAGGTGGCCTGTGGCTTGGCCCGCGGGTCGCAGGGTCCTCTCGCGCCGGCCCCTGCAGCGACCGGGCTCCGTGCCTCGGTCTCCTCGCTTGCCGAAGGATCTGTGGCGCCGGGGATGGAGGCGCAGTCGGAGAAGACCGCAATCCTGTCGGGACAAACCTGACACGCCCCTGGACGCGCCTTGGCGGGCGGCTTGCGCCGGCCGGGTTGGTTTACGAAAGCTTAGGCTCGAACCTCCGACCCTTGCTGCGCCAAGGCACGGGCGGCGGTTCCCGGTCCGCCTCAGCCACCGAGACGGGAGAGCGACATGAAGAAGGCCATCGTTCGGACGGCGCGGTTCGCCTGGGGCGGCTGGGTGGGGCCAGGTCCCGTGGCCGGAACGGGCGACGCAGCGGGCGCCACCTTCCCGACGGACGGGTCGATCGAGGATTGGGCACGCCTCGGCGGCGGCCTGGCCTCGACCCATCCCGATCTCCCGTCCGGGCATGGCGGCACCGTCACGGATGAGTACGGCACCGGATATCCCGGTCATGTCGTGCCGCCATCACCCTGACGCCGGCTCGGTCTCGTCGGTCCTGCAGGCCCCATCGACATGCCGACGATGGCGGCGCTGGCCGAGCGCGCTGCCGCGGCCCGGCAACCGGCATGGTGCCACCGCGTGGCTCCTCTCGGCTGCGGGGGGGTCGGGCTGTGTCTGGCCCTTGTCCTTGGCGTTGCCGCCGTCGCCGGGTCCTGAACTCGACGGTCCGTGCGAACCAATTGCGGGGCGCAAACCCACAGGTCCCGGAGCGGACCGCACCAGGACAATCCTTCGTGACCCATTCCACGCTTCGCAAAGGCCGCTGGAGACAGCTCGCCTTCGGGCCTCGCCGCAGCTCGCCACGGACCTCCGACGTGGTCCTGGCGATCGTCGCGATTTCCTCGCTCGCCGGTCTGTGCCTGCTGGCGGCGGCAAACGCGGTCGGCTCCGGGGCCGTGATGCACGGGTGACCGGCATGGTCACCTGCGGGCCTTCCCGGGGCCGTATGACGCGTCACATCGGCCCGTACCCGATCTAGTGTCCTGCGTCTGAAGTTCGTGGCAAAGGCGTTGTGGGATTGCCCCGTTTCTTGGTTCTTGCTCGTTTTGCGTGGATTATGCGTCCAGAACCATGCGGCGCTTCAGGAGGTCGAGGCCTGCCCGTCCGTAGCATTGGCGCTTGATGAGCTTGAGCCTGTTGACCTGGCCTTCCGCCTGGCCGCTACTCCATGGCTCCGTGAGAGCAGCTCGGACGGCAGCGATGTCCGCCTCCAATCCCGAGGCGAACGTCGCGATGGTAGGAGCGTCGCAGCTCCGTGCTTGCGTGATCCAGGCGGCGATGTCCGCTGCGGCTTCCGCATCCTGATCATCGGTGACGGTCTTGCCCTTCCCTGCGGCGCGCACCAGAGCCGTGAAGCGGCCAGCCAGACCCGTGACCGTCCGTGCGGTGTCATCCTGCTCGACGCGTCTCACAACAGCTGCGTCGCTCGCATCCAGCCCCGGGGGTGGCTGGACGAGCAACCACGCCAGCTGCCGTGCGGGCGGCAATGGGGCTTCCGTGCCAGGCTGCTGCGATGCACTGGCCCTCGCACAGAGGGGCTTGCGGCCTGATCGGACCGGTCTCGTCCGGCGCTCGGCGACGAAGCGGTACACCTGCCGGCTCGTCCCTGGGTAGCCCTGCTCCCGGATCTCGCGCCACAGGGCCATCGCGTTCTCGCAGCCCTCGTCGATCCGCTCCGCCAGGTACGCGACGTACGGATCAAGCAGGCTCGGTCCGGCACCATGAGGCAGCCGCGACGGGAACGCTTCGGCGCTCGCATACTTGCGCACCGTCGCACGAGCCAGCCCCATGGCACGGGCGATCCCGAGCAGCGTCTCCCCGCCGGCATGCCGGCGGCGGACCTCGTCGTAGACAGCCTGCCATCGCATCCGGCTCTGTGCCCCCGCTTCCAGTTCCGGCGTACTGCGGGCGAAGGCACGGTCGCGCCGGGCGGGGCGAACGGCCGAGCCAGGGAGGAGTGGAAGGTTCCGCAACCGGGCATGGGCACTATGAAGCCAGCGTTCGACAGCCTGCCGCATGTTGGTGAGCAGGTGCCAGCGATCGGCGACCTGCTTCGCCTGGGGAGCGCCGAGGCTTGTGCCTCGGGCATACTCCGTCGAGCGATCCCGGGCGACGAGTTCGACGCCGGGATGCCGTTCGAGCCAGCCCGCTACCGTGGGTGCCGTGCGATCCGGGAGGAGGTCGATGACGCGGTGACGATCGAGATCGACGACGATCGTGCCGTACCGGCTGCCCTTCCGGATTGCCCAGTCGTCGATCCCGACCCGGATGGGAGCCGGCATGTCGGGCATCGGCATGCGGGTGACGAGCCGCAGCACGGTCGCGCGGCTGGCCGGCATGTGGAGGTGCGCGAGAAGACGCGCGCCGCCTGCACCGCCGCAGGCGAGGCCGACCCTGGCCTGCGCCTCGCCAAGCCGCCGCGTGCGCCGGGCGTGCGGCGCGAGGAGGTCCGTAGGCGTCTGCGCGAAGGTGCGGCGTCGGCAGGTCGGGTTGAGGCAGTAGAACCGCCGCACCTCGATGCGTAGCGTGGTCCGCGATGCCGATAGCGGCAGGTCGGCGGGATGACGGTGATAGCGGCTATGGACGGACCGGCTCGCATGCCCGCAATCAGGGCAGCGGCCGCTGGCTGCGTCCAGCCGCAATGGGATGACGAGGTGATCCTCGTGATGCTCTACGAACCGGGCGACATGGCACGCGGGGATGGCGAGGGGGATATCCATGTCCTCCACGATGGGGAGGGCAGGCCTGCCCATCAGCGGCCCGGGTCAATCCACCGCCATCCACGCAAAACGAGCAAGAACCCCGGAACGGGGCAATCCCAGGTCTGCTAACTCATTCAGAACAGACATCCAAAGCGGCAACCTCCAAAGTCCGGATTGGGTCAAAAGCTCGTACATCGATTGCAGAGGGAGCCCCGCTGGCTACCTCGGCCTGAACCAGTCCGGCGGTCTCTCGGCGCGCCTGTGATCGGCCGGCAAGGCGAGCACCGAGGTCGCCGCGGAGACCGTCCTGACGCTGGCCGTCGACGGTCGGCACGGTCGTCTACGGCGCCGGCAAGCCGGTGACCACGTTCACGACGACCGGCGGGCAGCCCTTCCTCGTCAATCAGGGCGACGTCGTCAC
>NZ_JBEXZS010000148.1:0-35218 GCF_040593685.1 Methylobacterium sp. EM32
GGAAAGGGGTCGGGGCTGGGGTGGTTCCAGGGCGCGCCGATGCCGAGGTCATCCTCTGGCTGGGTACCCGACCGTCCTGATACTCTCCGCGTCATCCCGGGGCTCGGCGCGGCCGAGAACCCGGGATCCATAACCGCTGGCGGTGCAGAATACAGTGCAACGCGTTCCGACTTCTTCGACGATCTCAGCGGTTCTGGATCCCGGGCTCCGCTGCGCGGCCCCGGGATGACCCTGTGCGGTGGGAATGGAAGCGTCCACACACCGGCGCCTCTCAGCTGCGACAGGCCGCCTGTCACTCCTCCGGCACCAGCCGCCCGGCAAAGGTCAGGCACAGGCAGACCGCCCCGAGCACGAACTCCCAGCGGCGGATGTCGCCGCCGATCGACGCCACCACCGCCTGCCCGATCAGGAAGACCCCGACGAGGGGCGGCACGACCGTGAGAGTGAGGCGCAGCACCCGGCGCCAGCCCCATCCCGAGGATTTGCCCGCCGAGGATCCCCCCGCCGCCACGCTCAAGCCTCGCCGGGCTGCGGCCCGTCGTAGCCCTCGATCACGATGAGGTCGATCTCGGCGCCGCCCTCCTGCTTGGCGCGGGCGGCCTGGTACTCGGGCGAGTGCCAGCAGGCGAGCGCCTGGTCGTAGCTCGGGAACTCGATCACCACGTTGCGGGCGCGGCTCGATCCGCTCACCGCCTCGAAGCTCCCACCGCGCACCAGGAAGCGCCCACCGAATTTCGCGAAGGCGACGCCATTGGCCGCGACGTAGTTCTTGTAGGCCTCCGGCTTCGAGACGTCGACGCGGCCGACCCAGTATCCCTTCGCCATTGCAGTTCTCCCTGTCGTTCAGCTGTCCGTTCTAGAGCACTTCACGATCGCGCTGCAATCGCGAAGCTCTCTAGATCTTTGATTTTGCCGCATTTTCTTCGACGAACCGGCGTCCATTTCGTCGGAAAATGCTCTAGAGCGCGGCGGCCATCTCGTCGACGATGCGGTGGGCGACGTCGCGCGGGTCGGCGGCCCCGGTGATCGGCCGGCCGACGACGACGTGATCGACGCCGGCGCGCATCGCCTCGGCTGGGGTCACGACGCGCTTCTGGTCGCCGATCTCCGCGCCAGCAGGCCGGATGCCCGGCGTGACGATCAGCCGGTCGGGCCCGAGGATCTCCCGCACCTGCGGCGCCTCCGCCGCCGAGCAGACGATGCCGTCGATGCCGATCGCCTTGGCGGCAGCGGCCCGCACCGCGACGAGATCGGCGACCGTCAGCGCGTAGCCGGCCTCGCGCGCATCCGCGTCGTCGTAGGAGGTGAGCACCGTGACCCCGAGGATCTTCAGGCCGCTCCCCGCCTGGTCGCGCCCGTTCGCTGCCGCCCGCATGGTCTGCGGATAGGCGTGGACGGTGAGGAAGGTGGCGCCGATCCCGGCCAGCGACTGCACTCCCTCCTCGACGGTGTTGCCGATGTCGTGGAGCTTGAGGTCGAGGAAGACCTTGTGGCCGCCCTTCACCAGCCGCTCGGCAAGGTTAAGGCCGCCGGCATAGCCGAGGCGGTAGCCGATCTTGTAGAAGCTCGCGGCGTCGCCGATCCGCGCGATCAGGCGCTCGGCCTCGTCGGTGCTCGCCATGTCGAGGGCGACGATCAGGCGGTCGCGGGGGCTGATGGGCTCGGGCACGGGACCTCCAGGAATGTCGTCGGGCGCACCCATCACGGAGTGCGTCCCCGGAATCAAGCCCGGCTCTGCATTCCTGTTCGCCGTTCGCCGATGCACTTGGCACAGGCCAATTTGAAACCCACCATGTCATTCCGGGGCTGCGCAGCGGAGCCCGGAGTGCCGCAGGCACGCCCAGAACCTCAGTTCATTCAGAAAGAGGCGGAAGCGTCCGGCCTGATCCTGAGGCACCTGCGGTTCTGGATCCCGGGCTCCGCTGCGAGGCCCCGGGATGACCCTGTGGGGTGGGAAGGTCGGCGCGGACCATCACCGCGATGCCTCCCGCGCCACCTCCTGCGCCAACCGAGCCACCTCCGCCCGCAGCACCGGCAGCAACTCCGCCTCGAACCACGGATGCTTCCTGAGCCACGGCGTGTTGCGCCAGGACGGGTGGGGCAGCGGCAGCAGGCGGGGGCGCTGGGTCTCCAAAAAAATCTCGCGCCAGCGGGCCACGGTGCCGGTGAGGCCGCCGGGCTGGCGGCCGAGATGCCAGGCTTGCGCGTACTGCCCGATCAACAGGATCAGCTCTAGGTCGGGCAGGCCGGCGAGGAGCGGTGCGCGCCAGGTCTCCGCGCATTCGCGCCGCGGCGGCAGGTCGCCGCCCTTGGCGTCGTGGCCCGGGAAGCAGGCGCCCATCGGCACGATCGCGATCAGGTCGGGGTCGTAGAAGGCCGGCTCGTCGAGGCCGAGCCACTCGCGCAGCCGCTTGCCGGACGGGTCCTGGAACGGCACCCCGCTCTGGAACGCCCGGTTGCCCGGCGCCTGGCTGGCGATGCAGATCCGGGCGCGGGACGTGCCCTGGACGATCGGCCGCGGCTCGACCGGAAGCGGCGGTCCGTGGCGCGGCGCCTCGCGGCAGAGCCGGCAGGCGCGCACCCGCTCCGCGGTCTCGGCGAAGTCGGGGACGAATGAAAAAAGGGTGCGGCTTTCGCCGCACCCTGAAGTCGTCTCGGGTCCAAAACTGGAAGTCATTCCCTTCATATAGGGCAGGGGTTAAGGGTGTGGTGCGCGATCACACGCCGCGGAGCGCCGTGAGGTCGAGGGGGAGCGAGCGCAGGCGCTGGCCGGTGGCGGCGAAGACCGCGTTCGCGATCGCCGGGGCCAGGACCGGCACGCCGGGCTCGCCGATGCCGGTGGGGGCGGCGGCCGAGGGCACGATGTGGACCTCGACCTTCGGCATCTCGCTCATCCGGGTCGGCTCGTAGGCGTCGAAGTTCTTCTCCTGCACCTCGCCGTCCTTGAAGGTGATCCTGTTGCGCAGGACCGCCGAGAGCGCGAAGCCGACTGCGCCCTCGACCTGCGCCCGGATGATGTCCGGGTTCACCGCGACGCCGACATCGACCGCCGCCACGATGCGGTTCACCTTCACCTTGCCGGCTTCCGCCGTCACGTCGGCCACCATCGCCACGTAGGAGCCGAAGGATTCGTGCGCGGCGACGCCGTAGCCCCGTCCCGGCTTCTGCTCGCGGGCGCTCCAGCCGGCCTTCTCGGCGGCCAGCGTCAGCGCGGCAGAGAGCCGCGGCGCCTGTTTCAGGAGGCCGAGCCGGTAGGCCACCGGGTCCTGGCCGGCGGCGTGGGCGAGTTCGTCGACGAACCCTTCCATCGCCTGCGCGGTATGCGAGTGCCCGACCGAGCGCCACCACAGGACCGGCACGCCCTCACGGGCGTTGTGGACCTCGAACCGGTAGGCCGGCAGGGCGTAGGGGGTGTCGGATGCGCCCTCGACGGTGGTGGCGTCGACCCCGTCCTTCACCATCATCGCCTCGAGGGCTGTGCCGATGATGATCGACTTGCCGACGATGCGGTGCTCCCACCCGGTGATCGCCCCCTTGGTGTCGAGGCCGGCGCGGATGCGGTGATAGGCGGCCGGGCGATAGTAGCCGCCGGTGATGTCGTCCTCGCGGGTCCAGACGAGGTGGATCGGGTTCTTCTCGCCGGTGGCCTTCAGGATCGCCGCGGCCTCGGCGATGTAGTCGGCGGACGCCGTGGCGCGCCGGCCGAACGAGCCGCCGGCCCACAGCGTGGTGATGCGGATCTTGTCGGCGGTGGTGCCGAGGATGCCGGCGGCCACCGCCTGCTCGATGGTCTGGAACTGCGAGCCGGCATAGATCTCGTAGCCACCATCGGCCGCGCGCTCGATCGTGGCGTTGAGCGGCTCCATCGGGGCGTGCGCCAGGTAGGGGAAGCTGAACTCCGCCTCCAGCACCTTGGCCGCGCCCTTGATGGCGCCCGCCGCGTCGCCACGCTGCGAGGCGACGAGGCCGGGCTTGTCGGCCATCGCCTTGTAGGCCGCTTGTTGCGACTCCGTCGATTGCCGCTCGGCGCCGGCATCGTCCCAGGTGAGCTTCAGGGCCTCGCGGCCCTTCATCGCCGACCAGGTGTCCTTCGCCACCACGGCGACGCCGCTCGGGATCCGCACCACCTGGACCACGCCCGGCACTGCCTTGGCGGCGTTGTCGTCCACTGATTTCAGCGTCGCGCCGAAGCGCGGGGCGCGGGCGACGAGGGCCGTAAGCTGGCCCGGCCGGCGCACGTCGAGGGCGTATTGCGCGCTGCCGTCGGTCTTCGCCTTCGAATCGAGCCGCGGCAGCTTGGTGCCGATCAGCCGGAAGGCAGAGGGATCCTTGAGGGTCGGGTTCTCGGGGACCGGCTGCACGGCCGCCTTGGCGGCGAAGGCGCCGAAGCGGGCTTGCCTGCCGCTGGCGTGGCGCAGCACGCCCTTCTCGATCGCGATCTCGCCGGCCGGCATCTTCCATTCCTCGGCCGCGGCCGCGACCAGCATCGCGCGGGCGGCGGCCCCGGCCTTGCGCAGCTGGATCCAGGAATTCGCCACCGCGGTCGAGCCGCCGGTGCCCTGGATCGGCCCGAAGGCGAGGTTGTTGTAGAGGCTGGCATCGGCCGGGGCGAAGACCGCGCGCATCTGCGCCCAGTCGGCGTCGAGCTCCTCCGCCACGATGGTGGCCAGCCCCGTCGTGTTGCCCTGGCCCATGTCGAGGTGCTTGATCACCACCGTCACGGTGTCGTCGGCGGCGATGCGCACGAAGGCGTTAGGTCTAGCCGGGGCCTTCGACAGGTCGGGGCCGCCCGCGGCCCGCGCGCCCTTCGGGTCGAGGTGGAGCCCGATCACCAGGGCGCCGCCGGCCGCGGCGGTGCCGCGCAGGAAGGCGCGGCGGGAGGAGACGACGTCTCCGCGCGTCTTGATTCTGTGGTTCAGCATGGCGGCGTCCCGGTCAGGCGAGGGAGCGGGCGGCGTCGTGGATCGCCGCGCGGATGCGCTGGTAGGTGCCGCAGCGGCAGACATTGCCGTCCATGGCGGCGTCGATGTCGGCGTCGCTCGGCGTCTTGTTCTCCGAGAGGAGACCGATCGCCGACATCATCTGGCCCGACTGGCAGTAGCCGCACTGCACCACGTCGAGATTGCGCCAGGCAGTGCGGACCGCCTCGGCCACCGGGCCGGCAATGCCCTCGATGGTGGTGATCTTTCCCTCGCCGACATCGCCGAGGCGGGTCTGGCACGAGCGCACCGGCTGCCCGTCGATGTGGACGGTGCAGGCGCCGCACTGCGCGATGCCGCAGCCATATTTCGTGCCGGTGAGGTTGAGGTGGTCGCGGATCGCCCAGAGGAGCGGCATCTCGGGATCGGCCTCGACCTCGTAGGTCCGGCCGTTGAGGGTGAGCTTCGTCATCGTGCGCTTCCGACGAGAGGCTGGAACGGTTCCAGGGCTTCTTGTGTGCGGCTGCTCCTGGACCCTCGGCAAGCGGGGCCGATGTGCGCCAGCGCACCCGTCCGCGCGTGCCGCAGCGGCAGGGCGGGACGCCCGATCGCGTCGCATTCGATGCGTTGCATTCTCAGGGTCCCGGCAGGAGGACCTTAACGAAGTTCGGTCAGCCTCCCCCGGACCAACCCCATGGTGTCAGGCGGCGAGGGAGCGGCAGACCCGATCGCGATGTCCGAAGTCACGGCGGAAATGGTTCAGCGCGGGCGCGGCCCGACGGCGGAGGAGGCGGCTCGGCGGCGCAAGGTTGCGCGGGACGTGCGCTCCGCCCGCGAGCGGCTGACCTCCTCGATCGGGCTCGAGCGCGCCTTCGATTACGAGCTTCTGCGCGTCTACGCCCAGTACCGCATCGGCGCCTTCCTGCCGCTGGTGGTGCTGGCCTGCTGCATCGCCGCCGCCTCGATGTTCTGGGCGCCGGTGCTCCTGAGCGGCACCTGGTGCGCCGGCGTGCTGGCGGTGATCGCCGGCAACACCGCGCTCGCCCGCTCCTTCCTGCGCCAGGATCCGGACGCGCTGTCGCTGCCGGCCTCGCGCCGGCGGGTGATCGTCGGCGAGGTGGTCCAGAGCGTCGCCTGGGCGCTGCTCGTCGTGATGCTGCTCCAGGTCGAGGCGGCGAACGCCCGCACCTTCGTGATGTTCGTCCTCGTCATCGTGGCCGCCGTGACCACGATGCTCGCCGCCACGGTGCCGCTCGGCGCCTATGCGGGCCTCCTGCCGCTCAGCGCCGCCACCGCGGCGCTCCTGTGCCTGTCGCGGGAGGCGGAATCGGTCCTGCTCGTCGGCATGGCGGTCTGCGCGCAGCTGTTCTTCCTGTTCCTGTCGAACCACCTGCACGCCTCGACGGTCTCGGCGCTGCAATCGCGGGCCGAGAAGGATGCGATCTTCGGCGAACTGGAGCAGGCCAAGGCCAATTCCGACGAGGCGCGCCGGCGGGCCGAGGAAGCCAACCTCGCCAAATCCCGCTTCCTCGCCACCATGAGCCACGAGCTGCGCACGCCGCTCAACGCCATCCTGGGCTTCTCGGAGGTGATGAAGAACGAGGTGTTCGGCCCGCATTCCTCGGGTTCCTACCGGGAATACTCGACCGACATCCACGACAGCGGCCTGCACCTGCTCAACCTCATCAACGAGATCCTCGACCTCTCGCGCATCGAGGCCGGGCGCTACGAGCTCAACGAGGAGGCCCTCCAGCTCGCCTACGTGGTCGAGGAGAGCCGGCACATGATGGGCTTGCGCGCGCGGGCCAAGAACCAGACCTTCCACGAGCTCATCGACCCCACCCTGCCGCGGCTCTGGGCGGACGAGCGGGCGTTGCGCCAGATCGTGCTTAACGTCCTGTCGAACGCGATCAAGTTCACGCCGCCGGGGGGCGAGATCACCATCAAGGTCGGCTGGACCTCGTCGGGCGGGCAATATGTCAGCGTGAAGGATACCGGTCCCGGTATCCCCGAGGACGAGATCCCGACGGTGATGTCGTCCTTCGGCCGCGGCTCGCTCGCGATCAAGACCGCCGAGCAGGGATCGGGCCTCGGCCTGCCGATCGTGAAGGGCCTCGTCGACCTGCATGGCGGCGGCTTCCAGCTGAAGTCGCGCCCGCGCGAGGGCACCGAGGTCATCGTCACCTTCCCGGCGACCCGGGTGATGGATGCGCTACCGGCCTTGGCGGAGGAGACGCCGGTGCGGCCGGTGCGGGCGGCGTGAGGGGTGGGTACGCCGTGCGTCTGTGCGGCGCGCGAAACCACGACCCGACATAATTGGAGACATGGATACTGAAACCATCTGCGTCATCCCGGGGCTCGACGCAGTCGAGAACCCGAGATCCATAACCGCTGAGGATGACGAATAAAGCGACCGGCGTTCCGCCTCTTCCTGAAACCTCAGCGGATATGGATCCCGGGTTCCGCTGTCGCGGCCCCGGGATGACGCGGAGGGTTTCAATTCTTCCGTAGACTCTTTGCCGCGCCGCAGACTCTTCGCCGCGCCCGCCCCCTCATCCCAGCGGAATATCCAGCACGAAATGCGCCCCCGGCCCGCTCTCCGCGGTGCTGAGGCGTCCGTCGAGCTGGCGGATCAGGCTGGCGATGATCTTGAGGCCCAGCGAGCGCTGGCGCATCGACACGTCGAAGCCCGGCGGCAGGCCGACGCCGTCGTCGCGGACCGCGAGGCGCAGTCCCTCCTCGTGCACCGCGAGGCTGACCCGCACCGGCCCGGTGCCGTGCGGATAGGCGTGCTTGACCGCGTTGGTCACCAGCTCGTTGACGACGAGGCCGATCGGGATCGCCTGGTCGGCGCTGATCACCTTCGAATCAGCCTCGCAGGCGAGGTCGTAGCCCGGCGCCTCCTCCCGGAGCTTCGCCACCAGCTCGCGCAGGAAGTCGGCCAGTTCGACCATGCCGAGCTGGTGGATGCCGCGCCAAAGGTGATCGTGCACCTCGGCCACGGTGGCGATGCGCGCGCCCGCATCCTCGAGGGCGTGACGCACTGCCTCGGACTGGGCGTCCCGCGCCTGGAGCCGTAAGAGGCCCGCCACCACGCCGAGACTGTTCTTGACCCGGTGGCTCATCTCCCGGGTGAGCTGCACCTGATGGTCGAGGGCGTCGCGCAGGCGCGCATCGCCCTGGTGGCGCTCCACCGCAATGCCGATCAGCCCGGCGAAGCCGGCGAGGAATTCCTGGTCGGCCCGGTCGAAGCCCTGGCCCTCGGTGCCCCAGGCCTCGAGCACGCCGTAGGCGCGCCGGCTCTCGTCGCCGAGCGCGATCGGCACGTTGACCGCGTGGCAGGGACTGGTCGGTGCCAGGGCCTCCGGCCGGCGCAGGACCTCCGGCACATGGAAGCGTGCGCCGTCATGCTCGGCCCCCGGGCGGATCCCGTTGGCGAGCACGCCGGCGCCGGTGCGGAAGGCGTAGGCCGCCGGCGTCGCCTCGTCCCCGGCCGCGAAATCTGTCCCGACCCGGTCGTCGCCGAGACCCGTGCAGGCCCGGATCACGAAGGCGTGATCGCTGGCGCGATATTCCAGGACCTGGCAGCACGCGGCACCCAGGGCCTCGGCGCAGAGCTCGCTCGCCCGCGCCAGCAGCGCGTCGAGGTCGCGGGTCTGCAGCGCCATCCGGGCGAAGGCGCCCATCAGCGCCTGCTGCCGCAGCCGGTACGGCAGCTCCGCCCGGCCGTTCCCGGCCTCCTGCGCCTCACGGATCGACCCGTCACTCGCCATCCACCGGGACTCTCGCAAACTCGGGGTGCCTTCTCCCTCAGGGCCCTCGCCCCCGAGGTGCCTTCCCGAAGGTACGTCGACTGGCCGGACTCTTACGCCATCCTGCCCCGAGCACAAGCCGAGCAACAGGCCGAGCCGATGGGCCTAGAGCAAGCGGCGCCGGCGCTCGACCAGGCGCAGGATCATCGGGGTCAGGATCAGCTGCATCGCGAGGTCGAGCTTGCCGCCGGGGATCACCACCGAGTTCGCCCGCGACATGAAGCTGCCGGCGATCATCGAGATCAGGTAGGGGAAGTCGATGCCGCGGGGGTCGCGGAAGCGGATTACCACCATCGATTCGTCGGCGGTCGGGATCCAGCGGGCGACGAACGGGTTCGAGGTGTCGACCGTCGGAATGCGCTGGAAGTTGATGTCGGTGTTGGTGAATTGCGGGCAGATGGTGGTGACGTAGTCGGGCATCCGGCGCAGGATCACGTCGGTCACCGCCTCGGTCGAGTAGCCGCGGGCGGCCTTGTCGCGGTGGAGCTTCTGGATCCATTCCAGGTTGATCACCGGCACCACGCCGATCCTGAGATCGGCTTGGCCCGCGATGTCGACACGCTCGTTGGTCAGCGCCCCGTGCAGGCCCTCGTAGAACAGGAGGTCCGACCCTTCCGGAAAATCCTCCCAGGGCGTGAAGGTGCCGGGCTCGGCGTGGAAGCGCGCGGCGTCCTCGGAATCGTGCACGTAGTGCCGGGTGCGGCCGCGGCCCGAGGCGGCGTAGTCGCGAAACACCGCCTCCAGTTCGGTGAGCAGGTTCGCCCGCTCGCCGAAATGGCTCAGGGTCGGCTCGCGCGCCTCCGCCTCGCGCATCGCCGCCCGGTCGAGGGCGTGGAAGGCGTCGCCCTCGATGAACACCGCCTCGACCCCCTCGCGGCGGAAGATCTGCTCGAAGGTGTTGCGCACCGAGGTGGTGCCGGAGCCCGACGACCCGGTCACCGACACGATGGGGTGGAGCGCCGACATGGCGGGTCAGGCCCGCAGCAGCCCGCGCGGGGCGAAGAGCGGCGAGCCGCCGGCGTCGCGGTCCGCCTCGAGGCGGCGGGCGAGGTCCGTCACCGCCCGGACCGGCCCGATCGCCAGCGGCGTCGTCCGGTCGAGACCGCCGGCGGCGAGGTCGAGGATCGCGCGCCCGCGCTCGTCGGTGGCCGCTCCGCCGGCGGCCTCGACCGCGAGCGCGACCGGCGCCGCCTCGTGGACGAGCCGGAGCCCTCCATCGGCGCGAAGATCCGCCGGGCGCAGGTGCAGGCCGCCGCGGGTTAGCACTCGCTGGGCGCAGGCCGCGAGCGAGGCGAGGGGGGCGGCGCGGGCTCCTTGCCCGCCCCGCGCTCCGTCGCCGCCGATGGCGTCCGGCGGCAGGCGGAGCACGGCCGGCGGCCGGAAGGTGCCGCTGCGCGGATCGAGGATCCGCGTCGTCGTCGCCGTGCCGTCGGTCAGGGTCAGGAGGGTGCGCGGGCCGTAGACGACGAAGCCCGCTGCGACCTGGGCCCGGCCCGGGGCCAGGAACGCCGCCTCGGGATCCGGCCCGGCGGGCCGCAGGGAGAACAGCGTCCCGGCCGGCATCCCGCCCTCGAGGTCGTCCGCCCCCTCCAGAGCTGAGAGGGCGAGGACGTAGGCAGCGCCGGGGAGGCGCGGCTCCGGCCGCTCCGCGTCGCGCCAGGCGAGGGCGGCGATCTCGGCCCCGCGCAGGGCTTCGGCGAAGATCCGCCGGGCGGCGGCCCGCGGATCCCCGGGAAGCGTCGCGATCAGCGCGGCGGTCGCCGCCGCCGCCGCCGCGAGGGCGGCGAGCACCGGCCCGACGGTCGGCTGGCGTCGCGGCGGAGGCATGTCGGTGCGGGCGCTCAGAAGCATATGCGACTCCGGTAGATGCCCCAGATGGAACGGATGCCCCAGATGGACCTGCCCGTGGTCTCGGCCGCAGCTTAGGCGCGGGCCCGGATTCCGTCATCCTGTCCCGAAGTACGGGATGCGCCGGGGCCGGCCGCGATGTCGGATCGGACTCGCATCGCACACGTCATGGGCCGGGACACGGGGCCGAGGAACCGGATGGCGCAGGACCGGATACGCAACCTCTCGCTCAAGCAGCTCCACGCCGTCGCGGCGATCGCGCGGCTCGGCACCATGACGCGCGCGGCGCAGGAGCTGAACGTGACCCCGGCGGCCCTGACCGCGCGGATCAAGGGGCTCGAGGACGAGATCGGCCTGCTCCTGTTCGACCGCACCCATGCGGGGCTGAAGCCGACCGATGCCGGCCGCGAGCTGCTCTGGGCGATCGACAGCATCGGCACCGTGCTCGAGACCTGCACCGAGCGGCTGCGGACCCTGCGCGGCGGCCAGGGCGGCCGGGTCTCGCTCGGCGTGGTCTCGACCGCGAAGTACTTCGCGCCGCGGATCGTCGGCGGCTTCGCCCGGGCCCATCCCGGGATCGAGATCGACCTCGTGGTCGGCAACCGCGGCGCCACCGTCGAGGCCCTGCGCGACTACCGGGTCGACCTCGCCCTGATGGGCCGCGCGCCCCGGGACTTCCCGATCACCGCCGAGAGCGTCGGCCCGCATCCCCTGGTGGTGATCGCCGCCCCCGACCACCGCTTCGCCGGGCGGCGCGGCCTGACCCGGGCGGAATTGGCCGAGGAGCCGTTCCTGGTGCGCGAATACGGCTCGGGCACCCGCACGGTGTTCGAGGAGTTCATGGCCGGCCTCATGATCCGCCGCGCCCGCATCGGCATCGACAGCGGCTCGAACGAGACCATCAAGCAGACCGTGATGGCGGGTCTCGGCGTCGCGCTGATCTCGGGCCACACCGTGGCGGCCGAGGTCGCCGACGGCCGGCTCGTGCTCCTCGACGTCGAGGGCCTGCCGATCCGCCGCGACTGGTTCTCGGTGCGCCGGGCCGACAAGGTGCTGAGCCCCGCCGGCCAGGCGTTCTGGGATTTCCTGGTGGAGGAGGGCGCCGCCTGGCTGCCGGAGCTGCCGGATCCGGCCGTTTAGACCAGCGCCTCGACGCGCGGCGGCGACATGCGACGCAACAGTGATCGACAGGCGCTGGAGGAACGGTCCAGGCCCCCCTTTCGCGGACGACGAGGCTGTGTGCGACCGTCGCGAACCGAGGCGTCGCGGAGGGTCAGGCCGCCTCGTCCTCGCGCGGCTCGGCTTCCACGGGTACCTCCCGGGGAAGGGACGGCACCCGGGCCCAGGGCTCGATCCGAAACGGGACGTCGCGCAGATGCGCCGAGGCGCTGGCGCCGACCGCGACGATGTCGTCCCACCGCGACAGGAAGGCGGCGACGCAGGCCGGATCGAAGTGGTGGCCGCTCTCCGCCGCGATGCAGGCCCGCGCCTGGGACAGCGGCATCGCCGCCTTGTAGTGGCGCTCGGTGGTCAGCGCGTCGAACACGTCGGCGACGGCGACGATCCGGGCGGCGAGAGGGATCGCCTCGCCGGACAGGCCGTTCGGGTAGCCGCCGCCGTCCCAGCGCTCGTGGTGGGATTCGGCGATCTCCGCCGCGAGGCCGATCAGCTCGCAGTTGCTGCCGCCCAGGATGCGCTTGCCGATCGCCGCATGGGTGCGGATCAGGGCGAATTCCTTCTCGTCGAGGCGGCCGGGCTTGAGCAGCACGCCGTCGGGGATCGCGACCTTGCCGACGTCATGGAGCGGGGCCGCAAGATAGACGCGGCGGCAGAGATCCGCGTCGAGGCCCAGGGCCTCGGCCATGATCTGGCTGTAGCGGGCGACACGCCAGGTATGGTCGCCGGTGTCGTTGTCCCGGTATTCCACCGCCAGGGAGAGGCGGAAGATGATCTCGGCCTCGCGCTCGCGCAGGGTGCGCACCGCCGTCTCGACCTCGCCGGCGAGCCAGGAGGCCTGATCGTCGAGGCGGCGCACTGCGGTGGCCAGCCGCACCAGGTTGCGCAGCCGGACCTGGAGCTCGACGCGGCCGGTGCGCTTGTCGAGGAAGTCGGTGGCGCCCGCGTCCAGGGCGGCGAGGCGCACCGCGTCGCTCACCTCGCTGGTGATCATCACGATCGGCACCTGGGCGTAATGCGCGATCCCCCGCAACTGGCGGATGACGGTCACGCCGTCCATCTCGGGCATGGTGTAGTCGACCAGCACGAGGTCGAAGGCGCGCATCCGCGCCTCGTCGAGCGCCAGAAGCGGGTTCCGGAAGATGGAGGTGACGGCCTGCCGATCCTGCTCCAGCAGCCGCTTCATCTGAGCCAGTACCGCCTGGCTGTCGTCGATGACGAGTACGTCCATCTACCATCCCCCGCGGCGCACGACGCCGGCCCTGGGCCGGGTCCCGCGGCATGGGAAGCCGGACGGCTCCCCTTATCCGAAGCCAGGGTTCGATCCCTGACTCGGGAGAGGATGGGGTTTCCGCGCTTAACTGTCAGTAAATGTCCGTTCGGGAATCGAGGATTCGCGTTGGAACTCGCGTTCTCGCGCCGTACAGGTTTCGGTTCCATGATTTAACGGTGATGTACCCACCGGGCTGACGGATCCCGGTCGGTCGGGTCGGATGCCGGTCACGGCTGAAAACGAGCCTGGCTTCCGCAACCGATGCCGGGAATACTCTGCGCCGGATCGACTGGATTGTTTTCAAGGTATGGGTCGTGCCGGCGAGTGTCTTCGAGACGAACGCCCGGGTCTGCCTTGCGATGTCGGGTGATACGGCCGGATCTGTTCGGCCGGCGGCGGCCGCGTCGTCGACCGTCGCGGGCCGCGACCGGCGGGGTGCGGAGCGGCCGAACGGCCGCTCGCGCGGGAATCTCGCGCTCAGAAGAAGAAGCGCGGGCCGTAGACCCGGCGATACGGCCGGTAATAGGGCCGATAGTACGGGCGGTAATACGGGCGATAGGCGCGCCGGTAGTACGGCCGGTAGTAGCGGCGGTAGGGCCGGTAGCCGTAATACCGGCGGTAGGGCCGGTAGCGGTAGTAGCGGCGGTAGTAATAGGCCTTGTCGACCAGCGGTGCGGCGGCGCTGGCCTCGGCCGCGAGGGCGCCGGCGCTCGGCAGGGCGGCGGCGGAGCTGCGGCTGGTGCCGAGCCCGAGCCCGGCGACGAGCAGGGTCAGGACCAGGCTGATCCATCGAAGGGCACGCATGGTGTCGGTCTCCCTCGGGCGGCGCGGCGCTCAAGGCCGGCGCCCCGGCTGGTGGGTGGCAACGAGGCTCGGTTCCCGCCCGCGACGGAGCGGCGGGACGCCCGCCGGGGATCCGAGGGGCGCTGATGGATCATCTAGACGCGCCCAGCCCCGCTTCAATCGACAGGGGTGAAAAACTTGCGATGAACTTGATCCGTCGGGCGGGTCTTGTTCGGACAGGTCTTGTTCGAGGATGCGTCGCTCGCGCAGGTCTTTTCGGGCAGGTCCATCCCAGCATGTCTCACGGTCCCCGCCTGCGGCCCCGGGCTCGCTTGCCGGGACGTCGCGCGCCGCCTACCTGTCGGATCCGCCATCGGAGACCCCGCCCCGCCATGCCGTTCCGGCCCCTCGCCGCCCTGCGCGCCCTCCTGCCCGAACGATGGGCCCGCCGCCACCCGGTGGTGCCGGTCGTGCGCCTGAGCGGCGCCATCGGGGCGGTGTCGCCCCTGCGGGCCGGGCTCTCCCTCGGCGCCTGCGCCCCGGCCCTGGAGCGGGCCTTCGGCATGAAGGGGATCCGGGCGGTGGCGCTGGTCATCAACTCCCCCGGCGGCTCGGCGGCGCAGTCACACCTGATCTTCCGCCGCATCCGGGCGCTCGCCGCCGAGGCCGGGGTGCCGGTCCTCGCCTTCGTGGAGGACGTCGCGGCCTCCGGCGGCTACATGATCGCCTGCGCGGGCGACGAGATCTTCTGCGATCCGTCCTCCCTCGTCGGCTCGATCGGAGTGGTCTCGGCGGGGTTCGGCTTCACCGGGCTGATCGAGCGCCTCGGCGTCGAGCGCCGGGTCCACACCGCCGGCAAGGCCAAGGCGATGCTCGACCCGTTCCGGCCCGAGAACCCGGACGACGTCGCGCGCCTCAAGGACATCCAGGCCGACGTGCAGGCGATGTTCACAGAGTTGGTGTCGAGCCGCCGGCCCGGTCTCAAGGGCGATCCCGACGAGCTGTTCTCCGGCGCGGTCTGGACCGGCCGCCAGGGCCTGGCGCTCGGCCTCGTCGACGGCCACGGCGACGTCCGCTCTGTCCTGCGCGCCCGGTTCGGCGACACGGTCCGACTGCCGGTCGTCGAGCAGGTCCGCGGCGGCCTGCTGGCGCGGCTGCTGCGCCGGCGCGAGCCGGGGGCGGTCGGCCTCGCGGCGTTCGAGGGTGCGCTCGCCGCCCTCGACGAGCGCGCGGCCTTCGCCCGCTACGGCTTGTAGGCCGTCACTGCGCGGCCCGCTCGTCGCGCAGGCTCGCCGGCAGCTGCGTCAGGCACAGGATCTGGTCCTGGCGCTCGTAGGTCTCGCGCTCGCGGATCGCCCGCTCGACCTCCTCGGTGCCGGCAGTGGAGTAGCGCAGGCCGAACGGGATCGAGCCATCCTTCGGGTAGGTGGCGAGCTTGCGCCGGGTCTCGGCCCGGCAATAGGCGGCCCAATCCTGCGATAGGCCGAGCCGGCGGGCATACTCCGCCACCGCGACGCCGACCCGCCTCTGCGCCTCGCGCTCGCTGCGGGCGAGCGCCCGGTCGTCGAGGCCGTTGATGAGCCCGCTGACCACGAAGCCGAGGGCGACCGCGATCGACATCAGGACGAACAGGCTGCGCATTCCGGGGCCTGCTTCCTCGCGGCGGCGTGGGGCCTAGGTGTCGCGCGGATCCCGTTCGGCAGGCAAGCCGGGATCAGTACGACGGGCCGTAGGAATAGTACGTCGCCCCGTAGGGCGACGGGTAGGTCGCCCCGACCGGCTGCCAGCCGTCGTTGCCCCAAGGATCGGAGGCGCGGCGGCGCGACACGCGGGTGGTCTGCGTGAAGCCGTCCTCGTCGAGGCGCTCCCGGCGCGCCCTCGCCTCCCGGCGCGGCGACGCGCGGCCGGCGAGGACGGTCTCGTCGCCGCCGATCACCACCCGGGTGTTGCCCATGCCCTCGGCCTTGACGAGGGCGTAGAGCGTCGCGGCCTTGCCCGGCGCCAGGCGCACGCAGCCGTGGGAGGCGGGGGTGCCGAGGCGGGAGGTGTGGTTGCTGCCGTGGATGGCGTGGCCGCGGCCGGTGAAGAAGATCGCGTGCGGCATCGGCGCGTCGTCCCACTCGCGCGAGCGGTAATCGGCCACCATGCGCGAGGGCGAGAAGGCGCCCCGCGGCGTGCTGTAGCCCTCCATGCCGGTCGAGACCGGCCAGTCGTAGAGCGTCTGCCCGTCGCGGGTTACGGTCATCCGCTGGGTGGTCTTGTCGACCCGGATCAGGATGCCGGCCTGCGCCTCGTCGGTCCGAACACTCGCTCCTGCCACGCAGAGGGTGACGAGCAAGGCTGCTGCGGCGCGCATCGTGAAGAATCCCTTATCCGGCAGGAGGCGGAGGCGATATGCCACGCTTGGGCACCGGAATGACGTGCGCGCCGCGCTCAGGTTCCCCGGTTTCCCCGGGGTTTACTGCGCAGAAACCATTATGTGCCGGCCACTTCCGGCTCCCAGCCGATCGCCCGCCGCAGGAAGGCGGCGCCGAGCGCCGCGAAGGCGGCGGTCTCGGCGCTGGTCTTGCCGTGGGAATGGCCGCCGGCCTCGGGCTCGTAGAAGCGGGCGGGGTAGCCGAGCGCCTGGAGCTTCGCCGCCATCTTGCGGGCATGGCCCGGATGCACCCGGTCGTCGCGCCGCGTCGTGGCGATCAGGATCGGCGGGTAGGGCTTGCCGGCGTCCGCGACGTGGTAGGCCGAGATGTGCTGCAGGAAGGCCCAGTCCGCCGGGTCGTCGGGGTCGCCGTACTCGGCGATCCAGCTCGCGCCCGCCAGTAGCTTGGTGTAGCGCCGCATATCGATCAGCGGCACGGTGCAGAACAGCGCGCCGAAGCGCTCCGGATAGCGCGTCAGCATGTTGGCGATGAGGAGCCCGCCGTTGGAGCCGCCCTCGGCGGCGATGCGGCCGGGCCGGGTCACGCCGCGGCGCACCAGGTCGGCGGCCACCGCCGCGAAATCGTCGTGGGTGAGCGCCTTGCCCTCGCGCCGGCCGGCCTCGTGCCAGCGGGTGCCGAACTCGCCGCCGCCGCGGATATTGGCCACGACACGCGTGCCGCCCTTGGCGAGCCAGAGCCGGCCGAGCACCGCCGAGTAGCCGGCGAGGTTCGTCACCTGGAAGCCGCCGTAGCCCGAGAGGTGCACCGGCGCCTCCCCGTTCTCGCCGGCTGGGCCGGCCTGGACGTAGGGGATGCGCTCGCCGTCGCTCGACACCGCCTCGTGCCGGGTCACCACCATCCCGTCGGCCTCGAACAGGGACGGGGCCTGCTTCAGCAGCGTCGGGGCGGCGAGGTCGGGGCGGGTGGTCAGCAGGGTCGAGGGGGTGACCGGGTCGTTGGCCGCCACCATCAGGTCGCCGTTCGATTCCTCCTCCTCGCCGTCCATCGACCACACGCTGACGACGCCGAGTTCCGGCAGGCCGGCGACGCGGCTCTCGGCCCAGCCGCCCTCCGCGGGGGTGAAGACCGGAAATACCGCCTTGAGGTCGTCGAGGACCGAGATGACGAGGTGCCCGCCGGTCCAGAAGAAGCCCTGCAGCGCCCGGCGCGGGCCGGGGGTGAACAGGACCTGGAAATTCCTGTCCCCCGCGAGGAAGGCGTCGAGCCCAATGCCGAGCACGCTGTCGGCCGGGTGGGTCGCGCCGCCCACCGCCCACGGCGTGCGGGTGCGGATGGCGAGGTGGCCGCGATGCCAGTGGGCGTCGGCATCGGTCGGGATGGCGAGCCGGGTCTTCGGCCCGGTGCGGTCGCCGAGGTCGATCGTGCCGTCGAAGAAGCCGGTGCGCTCGGCGAAGACCAGGCGCTCCGGTGTCGCCTCCCGGTCCGGATAGCCGTAGGCGACCATGCTGGCCGGGCCGGCGGAAAAGATCACCGGGGCGCTCAGCGGGTCGGTGCCCCGCCGCCACAGCCGCACGGTGCGGGCGTAGCCCGCTTGCGTCGCGTGCTCCGGGCCGCCGAGCGGGCTTGCCAGCAGCAGCGTGTCGGGATCGAGCCAGACCGGGATGCTCTTGGCCTCCGGCAGCGTGAAGCCGTCCGCGACGAAGCGGCGCTCAGTCAGGTCGAACTCGCGAACCACGGTCGCGTCGCCGCCGCCGCGGGAGAGCTGGATCAGGGCGCGGGCGTGGCTCTCCGGCAGGCTCGAAGCACCGCTCCACACCCAGTCCTCGCCCTCCTCGCGGGCGAGCGCGTCGAGGTCGAGGAGCACGTCCCAGGCCGGCTCGGGCTTGGCGTACTCGTCTTGCGTCGTGCGCCGCCAGAGGCCGCGGGGATGCTCGGCATCCTGCCACAGGTTGTAGAGCAGGCCGCCGCGCCGGGTGACGCCCGGGATCTTGTCCGGCCGGTCGAGGGCGGCCTTCAGGCCGTCGCGGTCGGCGGCATAGCGGCCATCCGCGAGGCTTGCGAGCGTGTCGGCGTTCTGCGCCTCGACCCAGGCGAGCGCCCGCTCCCCATCGATCTCCTCGAGCCAGAGATGCGGATCGTCATCGGGGGCCTGGAGGGTCGGGCGGGAAGCGGGGGTCAGGGACATGCCGGGCTCGCTCGTCGGTGGGCGGTTGCACGAAAAAATCTAGAGCATTTTCCGACTAAGTGGATACCGGTTCGTCGAAGAAAATGCGGCAAGATCAAAAGCTTAAAGCACCACCCGATCACAACGTGATCGGGTGGTGCTTTAATCGGGCCGGAGGCCGGGTCCAGGGTGGTGCGGGGCGGGGACACCGGTGCCCGGACGTGCGCCACCGTCATACGGTTGCAACAGCCCGTCTGTTTGAGGGGAAGACAGGGCGCGGGTCGGCACCGGCCCGGGAGGACCCGCATGACCGGTACCGGCATCGCCGCCATCATCTGCCTCGCCCTCACGGTGATCAACCTCGCGAGCCTCGCGATCGCGCTCCGCCGCCTCGGCCGGGCCGATCCGGACCGGGCCGGGACCGTGGAGGTCCCCGTCACGGTGGTGCGGCCGGTCTGCGGCCTGGAGACCTACAGCGAGGAGACGCTGGGCTCGGGCTTCCGCCTCGCCTATCCGCGCTACGAGCTGATCTTCTGCGTCGCCCGGGCGACCGACCCGATCGTGCCCCTGGTCGAGCGGCTGATCGCCGCCCATCCCGGCGTGCCGGCGCGGCTGATCGTCGGCGACGAGCGGGTGAGCGACAACCCGAAGCTCAACAACTGCATCCGCGGCTGGGACGAGGCGCGCCACGACTGGATCGTCCTGGCCGATTCGAACGTCCTGATGCCGGTCGACTATATTCAGCGCCTGCGTGCCGCCTGGCGTCCCGATACCGGCCTCGTCTGCTCGACACCGGTCGGCACCCGGCCCGGCAGCTTCTGGGCCGAGGTCGAGTGCGCCTTCCTCAACACCCTGCAGGCGCGCTGGCAATATGTCGGCGAGGCGCTCGGCCTCGGCTTCGCCCAGGGCAAGAGCATGCTCTGGTACCGTCCCCTGCTGGACGCGCAGGGCGGCATCCGGGCGCTCGGCGCCGAGATCGCCGAGGACGCCGCCGCCACCAAGCTGGTGCGGGCGATGGGCCGCAAGGTCCACCTCGTCGCCGCGCCCTTCGCCCAACCCCTCGGGCCGCGCCGCGCCGGCGAGGTGTGGTCGCGCCAGCTGCGCTGGGCGCGGCTGCGCCGCGTCACCTTCCCGCTGTTCTTCGCTCCCGAGATCGGCACCGGCGCGGTGATCCCGATGCTGGCGGCCTTTCCTGCTGCGGGCGGGGGCCTGTCCGGCCTCGCGGCGATGCTCGGCACGGCGGCGGCCTGGTACGGCGCCGAATGGCGGCTCGCCGCCCGCAACGGCTGGCCGCGCTCCTGGCGCTGGCCGCTCGCCTGCCTCGCCCGCGACCTGCTGTTCGTCCCGATCTGGCTCGCCGCCTGGGTCGCCCGCGACATCGTCTGGCGCGGCAACGCCATGGACATCCGCACCAAGCCCGCTCGCCTCGGCGCCGACGCGCCGGCGACCGTTCCATAATGCTTGACGAGTGCCCCGGACGGGATCACGCTTCCGTCCGGCTCTCCCGCCCGAGGTGGGGAGGGCGAAACCGACGGAGGGAGGCATGACGCCACCCATGAGACGGGCCGCGACGATCGCCCCGGCAGCCATTCGGGCCGAGACGTAGCGGCAGATCCTGCGGATGATGGGGCGGAGGCGGCCCCCACGGGGTGGAGAAGCCACGCGACGCGTGCGCCTTCCGGTGACCGATGAGCCCCGACCTCGGCCGCTTCCGTTCTGCCGAACACACTCGGTGTCTGTTCGGCACCCTTTAATTCCATTGCGCAGACCGGCCGGACAGCCAGCAATCCCTTCGTCGGGGACTGCGCTCTCTCACGCTTCCGGCACCATCCAGATCCGGGTCAGCCGCGCCAGGCGCACCAGGGCGTTCTCGAAGCGCTCGGGCGTGTCCTCGACCCGCGCGTGGATGCCGAGCGGGCTCAGGCTGACGACGCGGGCCTCGACCTCGCCGATCGTCGCCGCCGCGACCTCGATCGTGGCGCCGGGGACCAGATGGGCCGTTGCCACCGGGGCCAGCAGCAGGCCGCCGCGGCTCAGGTTCAGGATCTCGGTGCGATAGCTCCGGTTGCCATGGCGCAAGCGCGCCGACAGGGTGACGGGAAAGCGCCGGTCGCGCCGCCGCTCGCGGCCGCACTGCGCCTCGGCTGCCATCGCCGCCGACGCTGGGGAAGCCGAACCGATCTGTGGCGTGTGGGACGTAGGGTTCATGCCGGTTCTGGTCGCAGAGACAGGTTAAGTCTCGTTTAATGAATCCGTGATTAACTATCTTCTGACAAGTTTTCGCTCTTTCATCGAGACCGCTCCCGCCATGACGATGGGACCCGAGACAGACCCGCACCCGGTGGTTTTTCGGGCGCGGCGGGCGTCGCGCGGCGCGATGCGCCGGGGCATCACGGCGTGAGCCGTATGACGGACCATGACGGCGTGAGTCGTGACGCGCGCTCCGGCTGGCGCGCCGTCTTCGCGCGCCTGTTCGGGCGCGGGGCGGCGGGGCGGCTCGTCGACGGCTGTCCGGACCTCGTCGCCGAGATCGACGGCGCGGGCCGGCTCGTCCGTGCCTCGCCGGCGAGCCGGGCGCTGACGGGCCGTGCGCCCGACACCCTCGCGGGCTTGCCCTTCACCGAGCTGGTCCACCCCGAGGACCGCGCCGGCGTGGTGGCCCTGCTCGCCGGCGGCGGCGCCCTGATGCATCGCCTGTCCCACGCCGACGGGCGCTGGATCTGGGTCGAGACCCGCCTGTCGTCCGAGGGCCCTCCCTTCGTCGCGGCGATCCGCGACGCGGCCGCGCGCCAGGACACCGAAGCCTCGCTCCGCGCGAGCCGGGCGCATTACCGCGCGCTCGCCGACACGCTGCCCCAGCTCGTCTGGATGGAGCGCACCGATACCGGCGAGACCGTCTACGCCAATCCGGCCTTCGAGCGCTATTTCGGCGCGATCGGGCCCGGCCGGGCGGCGCGGCAGGAGCGCTACCACCCGGACGACCGGGCGCGGATCGCCGCGGCTTTGGTGCAAGGGGCCGTGGCACAAGACGGCAGCGGCGAGGCGAAGGGCCGCCTGCGCGACCGCGACGGCGCCTATCGCTGGCACCAGCTCTCCTTCCAGCCCCTGCGCAAGGACGACGCGCTCCTCGGCTGGCTCGGCTCGGCCCTGGACATCGACGAGATCCTGGCCGCCCGCAAGGCGCTGGAGGAGACCGGCGACCTCCTGCGCCTCGCCCAGGACGCCGCCGGCGCGGGCCTGTTCGACCTCGACCTCGTCACCCGCGAGGTGACCCTGGCGCCGGAGAGCGCGCGGCTGCACGGGCTTCCCGGCGACCGACCGGCGGTGATCGGGCTCGGCGCCTGGCTGCGGCGGCTGGTGCCGCCGGACCGCAAGCCGGCGCTGGCCGCCTTCCGCGGCGCGGTGGCGGGCGGGGGCACCTTCGACATCGCCTTCCGGGTCCAGGTGCCCGGCGGCCAGCGCTGGATCCAGGCGATCGGCCGGCTCTGCCGCGACCGGGATGGCCGCGCCCTGCGGGTGACCGGCCTCAACCTCGACATCTCGGCCCGCAAGGACGCCGAGGCCGGGCTCGTCGCCGCCAAGGCGGCCGCCGAGGCGGCGAAGGCCGCGGCCGAGGCCGCCAAGGTCGCCGCCGAGCGGGCGAACGCCGCCAAGACCGATTTCCTCTCGGCGATGAGCCACGAGATCCGCACGCCGCTCAACGCCGTGATCGGCTTCACCGGCCTCCTGGCCCAGGCCGAGGGCCTCGATCCGGAGCAGCGCCGCCATGCCGGCCTCGCCCGCGCCTCGGCCGGGGGGCTGCTCACCCTCGTCAACGACATCCTCGACTTCTCCTCGGTCGAGGCCGGGGCGGTGGCCCTGAGGCCCGAGGCGTTCGCGATCGAGGCCCTCGCCGAGGCCTGCCTCGGGGTGGTCGGGGCGGCGGCGGCCGAGAAGAGTCTCGCGGTCACGAGCACCATCGACGCGAGCCTGCCGCGCCGCCTCGTCGGCGACGAGGCGCGGCTGCGCCAGATCCTCCTCAACCTCCTCAACAACGCGGTGAAGTTCACCCCCCGCGGCAGCGTCGCCCTCTCGCTGCGCCACGAGGGCAGCGGTCGGTCCGGGGAGCGGATCCGCTTCTCCGTTGCTGACACCGGCATCGGCATCGCGCCCGAGAAGCACGGCCGGCTGTTCGAGCGCTTCTCGCAGGTCGACAGCTCGATCCGCCGCGATTACGGCGGCACCGGCCTCGGGCTCGCCATCAGCCGCCGCCTCGTCGAGGCGATGGGCGGCGAGATCGGGCTGATCTCGGCCTCCGGCCGCGGCGCGACCTTCTGGTTCACCCTGACCCTGCCCCGGGCGGCGGACCAGGCGCCGCCGGAGACCCGTGCCGCCTCGGCGCCCGGCCGCCCCGGCCGCCTCCTCCTCGTCGAGGACATCGAGGTGAACCGCGAGCTCGCCTGCCTGATGCTGCGCAAGGCCGGCCACAGCGTCGATGTCGCTACCGACGGGTTCCAGGCGGTGCGGGCCGCCGAGGCCGGAACCTACGACCTCGTGCTGATGGACGTGCAGATGCCGGGCCTCGACGGCACCATGGCGACGCGGCTGATCCGCTGCCTGCCCGGCCCGGCCGGGCGGGTGCCGGTGGTCGCCATGACCGCCAACGTCCTGCCGGACCAGGTCCAGTCCTTCCGCGCGGCCGGGATGGACGACCATCTCGGCAAGCCCTTCACCCCGGCCGAGCTCACCGCGCTCCTCGCCCGCTGGCTCGACCGCGATCCGGCTCCGGAGGAGCCCGGGCAGCACGAGCCCGCCCTCGATCGGGCGCTCTACGACGGCGTCCGCGCCTATCTGCCGCCCGAGGCGGTGCGCCGCCTCCTCGGCCACCTCGCCGAGCAGGTCACCGGGGCGCTCGCCGGGGAGGGGGCGGATGCTGGTGCGCGAGGGCGGCTGCGCTTCGAGGCGCACGGCCTCGTCTCGGCGGCGGGCCTGCTCGGCTTCGCGGCCCTTTCCCGGGCCTGCGCCGAGCTTGAATCATGCACCGAGGACGCGGTCGCCCGCGATCCTGCCGCCTTCGCGATGGCGCTCGCCCGGGCCCGCGCCCGCTGCACCGCGGCGGCGTTCGAGACCCGCCGCCTGATCGCCGGGCTGGAGGCAGACCCGGCGGCGCCGGCCGGTCTCGGCCGGACGGCTTAGGGTGCGGGCCTGGGGGAGGGGCCGCGCGGTATCAGCTCGCATGCCGAGCAGCCTTCGACGGTGCAACGCCCAGCGTGCGGGTAATCGACACTCGTTTTTTCAAGCCGAATACCCTTCCTACCAAATGCCTGGGCTGTCTGCGGCAAGAACTGGCGCAGGCAATCTCCTCTCCCCGCGGGCGGCAGGACTGCCCGGGGAAAAGAAATGGCACGGGTTTCCCCCTCTCCCCGCGGGCGGGGAGAGGGCCGTGTCTCCTGAACGGAGACACGGCAAGCGGAGGCGAAAGCTGGAGCGAGGGTGAGGGGGTGTTCCCAGATGAGGCTCCTCCGGCACCACCCCCTCACCCTCGGCTGCGTCTCTTCCTTTCCTCGGACGGCCCTGCCCAAACGACCGAGGGGATTACGCGGCGTTCGGATTAGGGTGGAGGCGGACCAGCACTGTGTCCGCCAACTGTCCCGCCTATCCCGGCGCACTTGTGGACGCCCTGCGACGGCCGGCTTGACGCGCCCCGCGGATTATCCTGTCCACCCGAAATCATCCTGAAGGACGTAAGACTTAATCGCACGGGATGCCGCCCGTCCCGGCAAGGTCCGCTTAATGATGCGGGTGCGATCTTGGCCCCGTTGCAGGGTCAGGTGGCGTTTCGACATGCACCGCAATCTCACCCGCGTCGTGATCCGGCGCGGCCCATCCTCGCGCGTCCTGTCCGGATGCGTCCTCGCCCTGGCGGCCTGCGGCCGGCCGGCACTCGCGGCCGACTGGTATACCGGCGCCGAGGCTCCGGGCGCGCAGGAGGCCTGGATCGTCTCGGTCGACACCTCGGCGACCGTGAGCTCGCAAGGCTCGCAATTCGCCGGCGCCACCGCGACCGCCGCGCCCGCCGGCTCCCTGCTCACCAGCGGCCTGCGCCTGCGGGCGGACACCGTGATCGGCTCGTACCGGTCCGGCACCGGGCTCGGCCAGCAGGCGGAGGTCGCGGCGCTCGTCGGCTACGGCTGGGTCTGGCCGGAGGCGGTGCTGTCGGGCTTCCTCGGCCTCAACCTGCGCCGCAACGAGGTGCCGGGGCTGGAGGCGGGCGCCCGCAATGCTGGCGGCCTCAAGGCGGCGATCGACCTCTATGCCCGGCCGACCCCCGGCACGATGGTGCACGCCACCGGCACCTATTCCAGCACCTTCAACGCCTATTACGGCCGGTTGCGCGGCGGCGTCGCGGTGATGGGCGGCTTCCTCGGGCCCGAGGCGGCGCTGCTCGGCGACGACGATTACCGGCAGTGGCGGATCGGTGCCCATTGGAGCGGCTTTCAGTTCGGCGCGCTGCAAGTCGGCGTCGCCGCTGGCTACCTGCACGACCAGACCCGCAAGGGCGGCCTCTACACCACCGTCGACATGCGGGCGGGCTTCTAGATGACCGCCGCTCTCCGCTGGATCGCCTGGGCCGTCTCGGCCCTCCTCACCGTCGGGCTCCTCGTCCAGCCGGTCGGCCCGGAGGCGCAGGTGGGGCTCTGCGCCGCCGCCTGCGCCGGCATGGTAGCCCTGTGGCTGCTGGCGCCCCGCCGCGGCCTGCCCCGGCTCGCCTTCCTGGCGCTCGGCTCCCTGGTGGTGATCCGCTACGTCTATTGGCGCCTGACCGGCACGCTGCCCTCCCTCGACGATCCGGTGGGCCTCGGCTTCGGCCTGCTGCTGCTCGGCGCCGAACTCTACTGCGTGCTGATCCTGGCGGTGAGCCTTCTCGTCAATGCCGATCCCCTGGTGCGCGCGCCCGTCGCGCTGCCGGCTGACGCCGCGCTGCCCGCCGTCGACGTGCTGATCCCGAGCTACAACGAGCCGACGGCGCTCCTCGCCGTCACCCTCGCGGCGGCGCTCAACCTCGATTATCCGGCCGAGAAGCTGACCGTCTGGCTCCTCGACGATGGCGGCACCGACCAGAAATGCGCCGATCCCAACCCCGCGAAGGCGGAAGCCGCCAGAGCCCGGCGGGCCGAGTTGCAGGCACTCTGCGGTGAACTCGGCGCCCGCTACCTGACGCGCACCCGCAACGAGCACGCCAAGGCCGGCAACCTCAACAACGGGCTCGCCGCCTCGCGCGCCGAGATCGTGCTGGTGCTCGATGCCGACCACGCGCCGTTCCGCTCGTTCCTCGCCGAGACCGTCGGGCTGTTTTCGCAGGACCCGAAGCTGTTCCTGGTCCAGACCCCGCACGTCTTCCTCAATCCCGATCCAGTTGAGCGGAACCTGCGCACCTTCGCCCGCATGCCGTCCGAGAACGAAATGTTCTACGGCGTGACACAGACCGGGCTCGACAAGTGGAACGGCTCGTTCTTCTGCGGCTCGGCGGCGCTCCTGCGCCGGCAGGCCCTCGATACGGTCGGGGGTTTTTCGGGCATCACCATCACGGAGGATTGCGAGACCGCCCTCGACCTGCACGGCAAGGGCTGGACCAGCGCCTATGTCGGCCAGCCCCTGATCGCCGGGCTCCAGCCCGAGAGCCTGGCCGACTTCATCGTCCAGCGCGGCCGCTGGTGTCAGGGCATGATCCAGATCCTGATGCTCAAGAACCCGCTGACGAAGCGGGGACTGCGGCCGATCCAGAAGCTCGCTTACCTGTCGAGCATGACGTTCTGGTTCTTCCCGCTGCCGCGGCTGATCTTCATGCTCGCGCCGCTCCTGCACATCTTCTTCGACGTCAAGATCTTCGTCTCGTCGGTCGATGAGGCCCTGGCCTACACCGCGACCTACATCGTCGCCAATTTGATGATCCAGAACTACCTGTACGGCCGCGTGCGCTGGCCGTTCGTGTCCGAGCTCTACGAGTACGTCCAGGGCGTGTTCCTGATCCGCTCGATCGTCGCGGTGATCCTGTCGCCCCGGCGCCCGAGCTTCTCGGTCACCGCCAAGGGGGCGGGCCTCGACCACGATCACCTCTCGGCGTTGGCCTGGCCGTTCTTCGCGATCTTCCTCGCGCTGGCGGCCGGCTGCGGCATGGCGGCGTGGCGCTACCTCTACGAGCCCGGCGTCACCAGCCTGATGCTCGTCGTCGGCCTGTGGTGCGGGTTCAACCTGGTGATCGCCGGCGCGGGCCTCGGCGTCGTGGCCGAGCGGCGCCAGGACGAGCGCAGCCCGAGCCTGCCGGTCGGCCGGCCGGCCCTGGCGGTCATCGGGGCCGAGCAGGTGCCGGTGATCGTCGAGCGGATGAGCACGGACGCTGCGACCCTGCGCCGGAGCGACGGCGCGGCGTGGCCGGCGATGCAGGGGGACGGATTTCAGGGCGGCGTCCTCCACGCTTCGGCCGGACCGCCCCTGCGCTTCTCGTGGCGCGCGGCGCCGGCGCCGGATCGGCGCGTCGTCGCCTTCGCGGCCCTCGCGCCCGCCGAGTACCGCACGGTCGCCGGGCTGATGTACGGCGATGCCGGCGCGCTGCGCGCCTTCCTGAAAGGGCGCCGGCGCCACCGCGACCTCCTCACCGGCACCCTGCGCTTCCTCGCCTGGGGCGTCGCCGAGCCGGTGCGGGCGGTGTCGTATCTCGGCAAGCGGGCCGCGGTTCAGTCCGCACCGGTTCAATTGGCGCCGGCCGCGCAACGAGCGGTCGCTGCTCCGGCCGAGGTTGATTCTGACGTCGCAGTGCCTGCGCTCGCCCTCGTCGCCGAGCCGGCCCCGCAGATGATCCTCGCCGACGAGATTGCCCGTGAGCGCTCAGGCCCCGTGCTCGCGTCCGGCGCCGCGATGCCCGCGCCGGTGATCCAAGCCGCGGCACGGCCGGTGGAGATCCCCGCGGCGGTCCGGCCAGAGCGGCGTCCCGCCATCGGGAATCCGGCTGTCGCGAGCCCCACCACCCTGCCGGTCCCGGCGGCCACCTCGGCCGCAACGGAGTTCCCCTCGGGCGAGCTTCCCTCGGCTGCGGTTTGCCTGGACGAGGTTTCCCTGAACGAAGCCGTGTGGCGGAAGGCCATCGCCGACCTTCTCGCCGCCGCGCCCGATCCCGGTGGAGCCCCGCACCCCGACGCGGGTGCGCTCGACGCGACCGCCTGGGCCGCGAGCATCCGGGCCCTCGCCGGCACCGCCCCGGTTCCGATCGCGCCGCCCCTCGACGCCGCCCCGGCCGCGACCGCCCGCGACGCCCTCGCGGCCTTGCGCGACGCGGTCGCGGCCTCCCGCAGCGCTGCCTGAGAGGAGCCATTCCGGATGCGCCGCCTCCTCGTCCGCACCCTCGTCCCGGCCCTCGGCGCCGCGTTATGCAGCGCGCCCGCCCCGGCCCAGACCTTCTCGGGTTTCGGGCCGACCCCCACCATGATGCTGCCGGGCGCGCCGCTCCCGGTCCCTTCGCCCCCGCCCGCCGCGACGGGCCCGGCCCTCCGCCGGCTCCCCGCCGTCGCGTCGCCCTTGCGGCTTTGGGGCGAGACCGGCACCGTGACCTGGCCGCTCTTCGTCACCGCCGCCGAGGCGCGGGCGGGCGGCGTGTTCCAGCTCGGCTACCTGTCGGCGGTCTCGGTCCTGCCGGAGGCCTCGACCCTGCGCGTCGGCCTCAACGGCGCCGAGATCGGCCGCGCGGCGATCGACGGCGTCCACGGCCTCAGGCGCGAGAGCATGACGATCGCGCCGGGCGCCCTGCGCCCCGGCTTCAACGCCGTAACCGTCGCGGTCGACCAGCGCCACCGCGTCGATTGCACGGTCGCGGCGACCTACGAGCTCTGGACCCAGATCGACCCCGACACGACCGGCCTCGTCGCGGCTGGGGAGGGCGTCGCCGACCTCGCCGATCTCGCCGCCATCCGGCCGGGGCCGGAGGGTGCCGTACCGATCCGCCTGATCCAGACCGGCGAGCGCCTGTCGGAGCGCCGCGTCGAGGGGCTGCTCGCCGGCGCCCAGGCCCTGGCCCTCGCCGGCCGGTTCGCCCAGCCGCTCGTCTCCTTCGCCCCGGCGCCCGAATCCGGCGACGGGATCGCCCTGGCGGTGGCGCCTGCGCCCGAACTCGCCCGCAGCCTCGACATCGTCTCCCTCGGTCCCATCACCGGCCCGCGCCTCGCCCTGCTGCCGGGCCGGCCCGAGCGCCGCCCGGTCGTCGTCGTCACTGGGCCCGGTGAGGCGGAGGTGGCGACTGCGCTGGCGCAGCTCGGCGCGCTGGCCGCGGCAGCCCCGCAGGGCACGCCGGAGGGGCTCGCCGCCTTGCGCGACCGGGACGGCTGGCGGATCGCCGGCGGCGAGAGCCTGACCCTGGCCGATCTCGGCCTGTCCGATGCGGTGATCGGCGGGCGGACGCACCGGCTCACCCTCGATCTGGCGCTCCCGCACGACCTCTTGGCGGCCGACTACGCGAAGATCGCCCTCGACCTCGACGCGACCTACCCGGCCGGCCTCGCACCCGGCGCGCAGGTCAGCGTGTCGATCAACGGCGAGGCGGCGGGCAGCGTCCCCCTCGGTAAGGCTGGCGGCGAGACCCTGCGCCGGCGCAGGGTCTTCCTGCCCCTGCGGCTGTTGCGCCCCGGGCTCAACCGGATCAGCCTGCTCGCCGAGCTGCCGAGGCCCGACGACCGCGCCTGCGCGGCGCCGGCCGGCGAGCGCCTGACCCTGCGCGCCAGCACCCGCCTGACGATTCCCGACCTCGCCCGGATCGCCCGCCAGCCGGACCTGGCCGCCACCGCGGCGGCGGGTTTCCCGTACCGGGCGGAGGACCGCGCCCCGACCCTCTCCGTCCCGGCCCCCGACCGCGACACGATGGCGGCCGCCGCCACCCTGGCGACGCGCCTCGGCGTGGCGGCGGGCCGGCCGATCCCCTTCGCCTTCGCGGCCGGGCGCAGCGGCGTGGTCGGCCCGACCCTGGTGGTGGCGGCCCTGCGCAGCCTCGACGCCCCACTCCTGAAGGCTGCCGGCCTCGACCCGCAGGCCCTGCGCGACGCCTGGGTGAAACGCGACGAGACGGTTGGCTCCCCGGTTCCCGAGCCAAGCCCGGCCATCCGCCGTCAGCTCCTGCGCCGCGGCGGCATCCCCGGTTGCCGCGGCCTCGCGACCTCAATGCCCAGCCTGCCCGAGGCCGTCCTCGTCCTCGCCCAGGGCGTGACCGGGCCGGCGCCGGACGACGTCCTGACGCTCGTCACCGCCCCGACCCCCGGCACCTTGAGCGAGGCGACCGCCTGCCTCGTCCAGCCGCTGGTCTGGAGCCGACCCCGCGGCGGCGTCACCCTGCTCGCCGCCGACGGCACGGCGGCGGCGCGGGATCCCGAGACCGGCCGCTATGTCGCCACCGCCCCGGCCTCGTTCGGCAACCTGCGCCGCATCGCCGCCGGCTGGCTCTCCCTCAACCGCGAGGTCTACGCCCTGATGGCGCTCGCCTGCGCCGGGCTGCTGGCCGCCTCGACCCACCAGCTGGTGCGCAACCTCGGCAGGAAAACGTGATGGAAAACCTGATGACGAGCTTCACCCGAGCCGTCGCGATCCTCCTCGCGCTCGCCGCCGCCTGCACCGCCGCCGCGGCCGAGACCCCGCCGCTCGCCGACCACGACGGCTGGCGCGCCTACAAGGCCCGTTTTGTCACCGAGGCCGGCCGGGTCGTCGATACCGGCAATGGCGGCATCAGCCACAGCGAGGGCCAGGGCTACGGCATGCTGCTCGCCGCGCTCGCCGGCGACCGCGCGACCTTCGAACGGATCTGGACCTGGACCCGCGCCAACCTGATGGTGCGCGACGACCAGCTCCTTGCCTGGCGCTGGGAGCCCGACCGGCGCCCCGCCATCGCCGACATGAACGACGCCGCCGACGGCGACCTCCTGGTCGCCTGGGCGCTGGCCGAGGCGGTGACGCTCTGGAGCGATCCCTCGCACCGGGTCGCCGGCCGGCGCATTGCGGTCGAGCTCGGCCGCAAGCTGATCCTGCCGCGGGCCGCCCACGGGCCGCTGCTACTGCCTGGCGTCGCGGGCTTCTCCGCCGAGGACCGGCCCGACGGCCCGGTGGTCAATCTCTCCTACTGGATCTTCCCGGCCTTCGACCGGATGCCGCTCCTCGCCCCGGAATTCGACTGGGCCGGGCTCGACCGCAGCGGCCGCCGGCTGATCCGCGCCGCCCGCTTCGGGCCTGCGCGTCTGCCGAGCGAGTGGGTCTCCCTCGCCGACGCCAATCCGAAGCCCGCCGACGGCTTCGCGCCCGACTTCGCCTATAACGGCCTGCGCATCCCGCTCTACCTCGCCATGGCGGGCACGACCGATGCCGAACTCTACGCGCCTTTCTTGAGCCTCTGGCCGCGGGCGGAGGCCGGCAATCTGCCGCTCGTCGACACGGCGACCGGCAAGGTCACAGCCCGCCTGACCGAGGCCGGCTACGGCGCCGTCCCGGCGCTCGCCGCCTGCGCCGCCCGCGGCACGCCGTTCCCGCCCGCGCTCGCCCGGGTGCGGGCCGAAACCGAGCACTATTACCCGGCGACCCTGCAACTCCTGGCGCTGGCCGCCCTCAAGACGAGGTATCCCGCATGCGCCCCGCGCTGATCGTCGCTTTCGCCCTCGCTGGGACGGCACCGGTCGCGGCGGCCGAGACGCGGCCCGACGAGACGGCCCTGCGCTACTACGCCGTCCAGCGCCAGTCGGAGCGGGTCGCCGCCGAGACCGAGCGTCTGTCGCGCCGATTCCCGGGCTGGACGCCCCCCGCCGATCTCTGGACCGCCGCGCCGGGCGCCGAGGACGAGGAGGGATTCTGGGACCTCCTGAATGCCGGCCGCCTCGACGCCCTGCGCAAGTCGCTCTCTGAGCGCGCCGGGACCGAGCCGGGCTGGACGCCCTCGGGAGCGCTCGCCGGCGCCCTCGCGCGCCGGCAGCTGCGCGAGGAGGTGAGGGGGCTCGTCAAGGCCGGGCGCTGGTCCGACCTCGCCTCCCTTGCCGACAGGCGCCGGCCGGAGATCGAGGCCGGCGAGGCGGAGGTGGCCTGGAGCGCGGCGGAAGCGCTCGCCCGCACCGACCGGACGCCGGAGGCGGTCGCGCTGTTTGCCCGGGCCCTCGCCGCCCCGGGCGCCAGCGCCGACGACCGCCGGGCGGGCCTGCTGCGGGCGCTGCCGCTGCTGCCGATGGCCGAGATCGACCGCCTCGGCGCCAAGATCCCGGCCGACGACCTCGCGCCGATCCGCATCGACCTGATCCGCGCCCGCCTGAGCGCGGTGCTGCACGACGAGGCCGGCCAGGCGGTGGCGCCCGCCGACCTCGCCGCCTTCCAGGCCTATGCCGAGGCGGCGCCCGATCCCGACCAGCCGGCCCTGGCCGCCTGGTACGCGTTCAAGCGCAGCGACCTGCCGGAGGCCTTGTCCTGGTTCAAGCGCGCCATCGCGCGGGGCGGCGACGCCATGGTGGCGCACGGCCTCGCCCACACCCTGCTGCGCCTCGGCCTGCGCCGGGAGGCGGAGGACGTGGCCTATGCCTGGCGGGAGCCGCTGGTGAACAACGCGCTCCTGTTCATCGACATCCTGGAGCGCGACCTGACCCGGGCGACGCCCCCGGCGATCGAGCCCGAGCGCCTGCGCCGCTACGTCGAAGTGACGGCGATGACCGCCTCGGGGGAGGGAGCGCAGGCGCTCGCCTGGTACGCCACCAACACCTGCCAGTTCGAGGCCGCGCTCGCCTGGTTCCGCCGCGCCGTGGCGTGGTACCCGAAGGAGGCCACCGTCTACGGTTACGCCCTCGCCCTCCAGCGGGCGGGCCAGCAGCGCGCCTTCGCGGAGCTGGTCAACCGCTACGACGGGCTGTTTCCGCGGGTGGTCGGCCTGCTCTTCTCCGTCCGCTCCGAGCGTCCCTCGCCCTGCGACCCGCCCGTGTCCCGCCCGGCGAAGCCTGTCGTCCGCGGCACCGCTCTCGACCTCGCCCCCCGTCCCACTATCGCGAGAGCCGAGAGAAGCGGCCGCGTGCCCCAGCCCGATGCCCTCGAGGCGCCGTCCGCACCGCTCGTGCGCCGCAGCGACTTTCCCGTGGCTGTGACGCCGGAGAATGACCTGCGCGCCGCGCCGACTGGCAGCCCACTCGCCGTCTTCGTCCCGGTGCCGTCCCGGGCCGCCGCACGCGCACTCACCACCGCGCGGCGCGTACCCGGTGTCGGGCCGATGCCCTACGAGCGCTACGGCTTCTCGCTCCTGCCCGCCTGGACCGGCGCGACCGGTACGAGCGTCCCGAGCGCCACCGAACGCCCTGCTCCCCTCGGCAGCCTGTGGTCGGCGATGCAGGCGGTCCCCGCCGATCCGCCCGCGTCGCGCGACGTCGCCACCACCGGCGCCATCCTCCACCCCTTCCGGAAGCCCCTGCCGTGATCCGCCCCTTCGCCCTCGCCGCCGCTCTCGCCCTGGGCGCCTGCACCGCGCAGGAGCGCGCCGCCGCCCCGCATTTCGCCAGCCTCGACGCCGCGTTGCCGCCCGCTACGGCCCCGCGGCGCTCCACCCCGGTCGTCGCCACACCAATGGTCGTCCTGCCGGCCTGGATCGGGCGGCCGGTCGCCCTGCGCGAGCGCGACGGCGCCGGCGGGTTCGAGCAGGCGATCACCCTGCGCCCGCCCGGGGCCCGCAAGGGGCGCGACGACCTGATCCTGGTCTCCTCGCCGAAGGACGGTGCGCTCGATGCGCTCCTCGGCGGCAAGCCGACCGAGGCCGGCATCCGCGCCGAGCTCGCCGCCGCCTTACCGGACCTAGCGATGCAGGTCGTCACCCGCCCCTCGGCCAACGCCTACGGCCCCACCGGCCTCGCCATCGGCCGGACCGGCGCGACGCGCTGCCTCTACGCCTGGCAGTGGATTCCCGAGGTGCCGATGCTCGCCGGAGGCGCGCCGGCGCCCCTGTCGTTGCGCTTGCGCCTGTGCCGGGACGACGTCACCGTCGAGGCGATGGCGGCCGCCGTGACGCAGCTGCGCCTGGTGCCGCGCTTCTCCGGCGAGCCGGTCTCGACGCCGGCCCGCATCGTGTCGCGCTCAGAGCCCCCGCCCGCGGGACGCGTCCGCCATCCTCGCTCGGCACCGATCGCCGCCGCGCCGGCGCCCGGGCCGGCATCGTCCGGACCGCGCTACCTCGGCGAGGCGGACGAGCGTCCCCCGGCGGCGGTCGGCGCGAGCAGGGGCGCGGTGCGCAGCAACCTCGCGGACGCCCTCGACGCTCCCTCTCCGGCCCTCGCGACCCTGCCTCCCGATGCGGCGAGCCTGCCTCCCGATGCGGCGATCCTGCCGCCCGATGCGGCGATCCTGCCGCCCGAGGCCACGCGCGGCCCGGTGCGACGCCCGTGATAGACTTTTTCCCCGAACGCGCCCGAGCGGAGTCCCCGATGAGCCTGCGCCTTCTCGTGGTCGAGGACGATCCCGGCTTCCAGGACCTCGTCCGCGCCCTGTGCGAGCGCCGCGGCGACAGCGTCGACGTGGCCTCGGACGGCTTCCTCGGCCTGCGCCTCCTGAGCGAGCGCCGCCACGACGTGGTGATGATCGACTACCACCTGCCCGAGATGGACGGCTACGCCCTCGCCCGGCTGATGCGCGAGATCTCCCGGCCGGAGGACGAGGTGCGGCTGATCGGCGTGACGGCCGACCGGCACGGCCTCGCCTCGCGGCGGGGCGCCGATGCGCGGTTCGATGCCATCCTGGTCAAGCCCCTCGACCCGGAGGCGCTCTACGCCGCCCTCGACCGGCTGACCCGCGTCGCGGCCCCGCCCCCTGAGACCGGCGCCGACGCGGTCTGGCGCCGCTTCGGCCTCTCCGGCCGACCCCGCGCCCTGATCTGCCCGGCCCCGGGCCCCGCCGAGGCCGCGGCCTTCGCCCAGGCCTTCGTGCCGGTGACGCGGGCCGCCGAGGCCGACCTGATCCTCCTGAGCGGTGAGGCCGGGCTCCCAGCCCTACGCGCCGCCAGGGCCGAGACGCCAACCCGGCCGGTGCCGAGCGTCGACCTCACAGGACGCCTCGCGGGAGCCTGCGATGTGGCGTTCCGGGTCGGCGATCCGGCGTCCTGGACGGCCGTGGCCGAGGCGTGCACCGGTTTCTCGGCCCGGCGCGCCGGGCTCGCCCTGAGGGACGATTCGGCCGACCCCGTCGCCCATCTCCTGGCATTGCTCCACGTCTCCGCCCGCGACCTGCCGCTGGCGGGCGGGGAGGGCGGGCTCACCTACGAGACCGGTCTGTCGCCCGCGTTCCTCATGGCCGCGGTGCTGACGCTCACCGAGGCGGGGGCGCTCACCTGCGCCGCGACTGGTACCGGGGTGAGCGTGCGCCTGACCGCGGCCGGGACCTCGGCGGCCACCGCCGGTCCCCTCCCAGGCGGGCCCCGCCGGCTGCCGGAACCCACGCGCCTGCCGGTGCTCGACACGCGCAAGACCGCCGAGCTCACGCGCCTGATCGGGGAGGCGGAGCTCGGCCGCCTGCGCGACCGTTTGATGGGGCAGCTCGCCACCGCCTTCGCACCGCAGGCCGACCTTCCCACCCTGGCGCACGAGGCCCACGTGATCGTGGCGATGGCCGGAAGCCTCGGCTTCGAGGATCTGGCGGCCGCCTGCCGCACCCTCGAAGCGGCCATCAAGACCGGAACCGGCCTGCCGGACGCCGTGTCCGAGGCCCGCCGCGCCGTCGCCGATGCACGCGGCCACTCCGCCGCGGCCTGAAGTCGGCGGGGGAGGGGGCCCCTGTCGCGAGAGCTTCACAAAGGAGTTGACGGGGGGAAATCGGGGGCCTATACGACCACCCATCGGCGCCGGCCGCTCCCGCGG
>NZ_JBEXZS010000149.1:0-76759 GCF_040593685.1 Methylobacterium sp. EM32
CCCGAGTTCCGCCTCCCTGTGCCCAAGTCGGGTAAGCCCGACTTGGGATGGGGGAGGGTGCCCCGCGGAGCGGGGCGGGAGAGGGGCAGCGCGACGCTACTCCAGGTGGCGCTCGTCGGAACGGTTCCGCCTTGTCCGGAAGCGTGGTTCCCCTCTCCCGGCCTGCTCCGCAGGCCACCCTCCCCCGCAGAGGGGGGAGGGTTCAGCGTCGCGCGCGTCATCAAGGAAATGATCACCCCTCGATCCACGCGTCGTGCCAATCCCCCGAGCCCCAGCGCGGCGTATTGTGATCCCCGTGCACGCGCTTGCTCGTCGCCGACAGGAAGGTGCGCTCGGTCATCATCCAGACCGGGATCTCGTCGTTCACCGCCTTCACCCACTGGGCGTAGAGCGCCTTGCGCTTCTCCGGGTCGAGCTCGCTCGCCGCCTCGTCGGTGAGGCGGTCGACGAGGTCGGATTGCCAGCCGTACTGGTTGGTCCAGGGCGCGCCCTTCGGCGAACCGGAGCGGTACCACACCGTGGTCGAGACCGCCGGATCGCCGCGATACTGGTGCCAGCCGGTGGCGAGATCGAAGTTCCAGTCGCGGTAGACGGTCGAGAGGGCGCCCGCCGTATCGAGGTTGACGATGTCGACCTTGATCCCGACCGCCTGGAGCGATTGCTGGATGAAGGTGGCGAGGAGCGGCACGTCCTCGCCGTTCATGATCGGCACGAGCTTGAGCGAGAAGCGGGTGCCGCCCGCGCCGCGCTTGAACCCGGCCTCGTCGAGGAGCGCCGCGGACTTCTTGGGGTCGAAGGCGTAGGGGGCCGGGTTGTCCGGGTAGAACGCGGTCGAGGAGGACGGGATCGGGCCGGTCGCCGGCTTGCCGAGGCCGTAGATGAAGTTCTCGATGAAGAACGGCACGTCGATGGCGTGCGCGATCGCCCGGCGCACCCGGACATCCGCCAGTTCCTTGCGGCGGGTGTTGAATTCGAGCGTGTTGTTGAAGGCGTTGGCCTCCAGCCCCTTGCTCGACACGGTGAAGCGCTTGTCCGACTTCAGCCGGTCGAGATCGGCGAGCGCCAGCGCGTTGTAGGTCGAGAGCTGGACCTGCCCGGTCTCGAGCGCGGCCGAGGCCGCCGCCTTGTCGGTGATGAAGCGCCAGACGATCCGGTCGAGGTACGGAAAACCCTCGCGCCAGTAGGTCGGGTTGCGCTCCGCGATGACGTGCTGGCCGCGCTCGTAACTGACGAACTTGAACGGCCCGGTGCCGATCGGCGCGGTGTTGGCCGGGTTCTCCAGCACGTTCGTGCCCTCGAAGACGTGCCGGGGGGCGACGTAGCCGAGGTCGCAGAGCGCCCGCAGCAGCAGGTTCAGCGGCATCGGCCGGGAATAGCGGAAGACGGCCGTGTGGGGATCGGGCGTGTCGACGGCGTCGAGATAGAGCTGAAGCTGGGTGCCGTAATTCAGGTACTTCTTCCACAGCTCCATCGCGGTGTACTGCACGTCGGCGCTCGTGAACGGCTTGCCGTCGTGCCAGGTCACGCCCTGGCGCAGTTTGAAGGTCACGGTCTTGCCGTCGGGCGCCGCCTCCCAGGAGGTCGCGAGCACGCCGGCCGGCTTGCCGTCCTGGTCGAGGTCGACCAGCGGCTCGACGATCTTCGAGGTGATGACGTAGACGCCGGTCGAGGCGCGGATCGCCGGATTGAGCACCCGCTGCTCGCCGTTGAGCTGCACCGTCAGCACGCCGCCGCGCCGGGGAGTCCCGGTTCCTTGGGCGAGCGCCCGCGTCAGGGCCGCCGGGCTCCAGGCCGCGGTGCCGAGCGCGAGAAGACCGGCCCGCTTGAGGGCGTCGCGGCGGTCGATGATCATCCTGTGTCCCCGTCGTCGTTCGGGCGCCATCCTTGCTGCAACGCAGCGCCGGCGCAATGGACGAAGCGCGGCAATTTCCGCTCCGTCCGGAGGCCTGTCGTCTCCCGCAGGCCCGGTCCGGAGAAGATTTGTCGTCGCTTGCCCGAGGGCATCGGGCATCGGGTCGCGGGCGGCAAGCGATCGGGCGAGGAAACATCGGACGCGACCTGGCGTTCTGGCCTCGACCTCGTTCAACCCCTCCGTGAGGAGTCCCCGATGCCGATCCCCGCCCGCCTCGCCGCGGCCGCCGCTGTCCTCGCGCTCGCCCTGCCGGGCGGGGCCCGCGCCGCCAACGACCTGCCGCCGCCGAAGACCGACGCGATGCCCCCGGTCGAGGTGACGATCACCGCCGAGAACGGCGCGCCGCGCTGCGCCCCCGCCGAGCTTCGCCTGCCGGCCCAGACCAATGTCGACCTGCACGTGACCAACCAGTCGAACCTGCAGGTGTCGCTCACCGCGCCGCAGATCTTCCAGAACAAGAATGTGCTGCACCACGACGGCGACGTGGTCCACGTGGCGAGCAACGATGCCTACCTGGTCAAGGCCAACGGCAAGGGCGAGATCCGCCTGCGCACCATCGCGCCGGGCGAGTACAGCTATGGCTGCACCGCCACGTCGAAGCAGGACCAGCCGTTCACCGGCAAGCTGACGCTGGTCGATCCGGCGAAGTAAGCGGGATCGCCGCGATCGTTCCGGGAAACCAGGTGATCGCGGCGGGCCCCTTCCTCTCACCGGGCTCCTCATTCGAAAATCCGGTACGGCGCCGGCGCAGCCGATGCCTCCCCTCCCTTTCGAAAAGGCGGTTTTGCTGGCGCACGGTTGGCGCTAGGCTCCTGCCCGAACAGGCCGGGGCGCGAGACCCCGGCGACGGGAGGAATCGCGGATGGACTTCACCCTCTCCGAGCGGCAGCGCCACTGGCGCGACCGGGTCCGGGCCTTCATGGACGAGCATGTCCGCCCGGCGGTGCCGACCTACAAGGCCGAGATGGAGGCCTTCGGTACCGATCGCTGGCAGCCGGTGCCGGTGATCGAGCGGCTGAAGCCCAAGGCCCGCGAGGCGGGCCTGTGGAACCTGTTCCTGCCCCCCTCCTCCCAGCACGACGACGGCGAGTTCCGCGGTGCGGGCCTGACCAACCTCGACTACGCGCTCTGCGCCGAGGAGATGGGCCGGATCCAGTGGGCCTCCGAGGTGTTCAACTGCTCGGCGCCCGATACCGGCAACATGGAGGTGCTGCACCGCTACGGCACCAAGGCGCAGAAGGAGCGCTGGCTCACCCCCCTGATGGCGGGCGAGATCCGCTCGGCCTTCCTGATGACCGAGCCGGACGTCGCCTCCTCGGACGCCACCAACATCGAGACCCGCATCCGCCGCGACGGCGACCACTACGTCATCAGCGGCCGCAAGTGGTGGTCCTCGGGCGTCGGCGACCCGCGCTGCGCCGTCGCCATCGTGATGGGCAAGACCGACACCAGCGCCCCCCTGCACCAGCAGCAATCGCAGATCCTCGTCCCCCTCGACACGCCAGGGATCGAGGTGGTGCGGATGCTGCCGGTCTTCGGCTACGACGACGCGCCCCACGGCCACGCCGAGGTGATCCTCAACGACGTGCGGGTGCCGGCGGACAATCTCCTGCTCGGCGAGGGCCGCGGCTTCGAGATCGCTCAAGGAAGGCTCGGGCCCGGGCGCATCCACCATTGCATGCGCACCATCGGGGTGGCGGAGGAGGCGCTGGAGAAGATGGCCAAGCGCCTGCTGACCCGCGTCGCCTTCGGCAAGCGCATCGCCGACCACTCGGTCTGGGAGCAGCGCATCGGCGAGGCCCGCACCGACATCGAGATGACGCGGCTCCTCTGCCTCAAGGCGGCGGACATGATGGACAAGGTCGGCAACAAGGGCGCCAAGCTCGAGATCGCGATGATCAAGGTGGCGGCCCCGCGCATGGCGCTGAAGATCATCGACGACGCGATCCAGGCCCATGGCGGCGCCGGCGTCAGCAGCGATGCCGGCCTCGCCTATTCCTACGCCCGCATCCGCACCCTGCGCCTCGCCGACGGGCCGGACGAGGTCCACAACCGCTCGATCGCCCGGCTGGAGCTGGCGCAGTACGGCAACCGCGAGCGGCCGAAGGCCTGATACGCTTTCCGCTTGATTCAACCAGATAACGATTGAGCGCGTCTCCCCTCTCCAGGCGATGCCGGGCAAGCCCGGCATCGCCTGGAGAGGGGAGACGCGCCTTGTTTTTGGAATAGATCAGACGGAAGTCGTATCATGCGTGTTGGATCGCGCGACCGCCCCGCCTGTCCGCCGCTGCGCCTCGCCATAGATCGGGAGGGATGACGAGAGGAGGCGGGCATGGATGAGCCGATCGCGGGACCGATCCACGCCTTTCTCACCTTCCGGGGTCCGGACGGGAACGGGCGCAATTTCGCCGAGGTGCTGAGTTTCAGCGACGCTCAGCTCGAAAGCGTGCACGACTACATCCAGTGGCTGTTCCCGCTGCGAGAGCCGAGTCGGGCAGTTCCTGGGTCACCGGTGCTCGGGGAGGAGGAAGCGGATGCGATCCGGCGCGATTCGTGGGCGCGGGACAATCTTTGGACGGCAGCACTCCGGATGAACGGCTTCTACATCCATTCCAAGGGGTGGCTAAGGCCATACGACCACAACCACCTGCGTATCACCCGCATCCTCACGTGCCTGCGCGCCCTCGTCGGGATCGACGCAGCCCGGACCTTCCACGATCGCATCCTCAGCCTGGCGGCAGGCTCCCCGGTGAACCCGGAGAGCCTCGAATATTGGCGGAGGGCGGTCGAGGATTAGAAGAACGCCTGCAGCCCGGTCTGCGCCCGGCCCAGGATCAGGGCGTGGACGTCGTGGGTGCCCTCGTAGGTGTTCACCGTCTCGAGGTTCTGGGCGTGGCGCATCACGTGGTACTCGCCCATGATGCCGTTGCCGCCGTGCATGTCGCGCGCCTCTCGGGCGATGGCGAGCGCCTTGCCGCAATTGTTGCGCTTGACCAACGAGATCATCTCCGGCGCCATCCGGCCCTCGTCGAACAGCCGGCCGACCCGGAGCGAGCCCTGGAGGCCCAGCGCGATCTCGGTCTGCATGTCGGCGAGCTTCTTCTGCACCAGCTGGGTCTGGGCGAGCGGCCGGTCGAACTGCTTGCGGTCGAGGGTGTATTGCCGCGCCCGGTGCCAGCAATCCTCGGCCGCGCCGAGCGCCCCCCAGGAGATGCCGTAGCGCGCCCGGTTGAGACAGCCGAACGGACCCTTCAACCCCGAGACGTTCGGCAGCAGCGCGCTCTCCGGCACCTCGACGCCGTCCATCACGATCTCGCCGGTGACCGAGGCGCGCAACGAGAGCTTGCCCTTGATCTTCGGCGCCGAGAGCCCCTTCATCCCCTTCTCCAGGATGAAGCCGCGAATCTGGTTGTCATGGGAGGGCGACTTCGCCCAGACCACGAACACGTCGGCGATCGGGGCGTTCGAGATCCAGGTCTTGGCGCCCGACAGCCGGTAGCCGCCGTCGATCTTGTCGGCGCGGGTCTTCATGCCGGCGGGATCCGAGCCGGCATCCGGCTCGGTCAGGCCGAAGCAGCCGACGAACTCGCCGGAGGCGAGCTTCGGCAAGAACTTCTTGCGCTGGGTCTCGTCGCCGTAGGCGTAGATCGGGTACATCACCAGCGAGGACTGCACGCTCATCATCGAGCGGTAGCCGGAATCGACCCGCTCGACCTCGCGGGCGACGAGGCCGTAGGCGACGTAGGATGCGCCGGCGCAGCCGTACTCCTCCGGCAGGGTGACGCCGAGGAGACCCAGCTCACCCATGGCGTTGAACAGCGAGCGGTCGGTCTTCTCCTCGGCATAGGCCTCGACGATGCCGGGCAGCAGGCGCTCCTGGGCGAAGCTGCGGGCCGAGTCGCGGATCAGGCGCTCGTCGTCGGTGAGCTGGTCGTCGAGCAGGAACGGGTCGTCCCACCGGAACGCGCCGCGGGTGCCCTCGTTGGGCTTCACCGGGCTGAGGTTGGTCTGGGTCGCGACCGCGGCGGACGGGGCGTTCATCTCGTCTCCTCCTTGCATTTCGGGCGGGACGTTACCCCGGGTGCGCCGGCTTCGCCAGGATGCGAAACCGCATTCCGCACGCGCCAGCCATGCGCCAGGATTCCTACTTCACCTGCTGCTTGTCGAGCTTGCGGGCGAGCGTGCGCCGATGCATCCCGAGCCGGCGCGCGGTCTCCGAGATGTTGAAGTCGGTCTCGACCAGGGTCTGGTGGATGCGCTCCCATTCGAGCGTCTTGATCGAGGTCGGCCGGCCGTCGAGGGAGACGTCGACGTCGCCTTCCGCCTTGGAGAACGCCGCCTCGATGTCGTCGGTGTTGGCGGGCTTGGCGAGGTAGTGGCACGCACCGAGCTTGATCGCCTCGACGGCCGTGGCGATGCTGGCATAGCCGGTGAGCACCACCGTGAGGATGCCGGGATCGTGGTCGTGGAGCGCCTTGACGCAGGCGAGGCCCGATTCGCCGTTGAGCTTCAGGTCGACCACGGCGTAGGTCGGCGTGCGCTCGGCGAGCAAAGCTTCGAGGGGGGCGAGGCCGGCGAGGCTCACCACGGTATAGCCGCGGCGCTCGAGCGAGCGGGTCAGGGTGGCGGCGAAGCGGTCGTCGTCCTCGACGATGACGAGCAGGCGGTCGTCGTCGGTCATCCTACACCGTCAGGCTGGAGAGCGGCAGGCTGATGGTCACGACGGCGCCTCCGTAGCTGCGGTTGCGGGCCTCCACTGTGCCGCCGAGCTTGCGCACGACGTTGACGACCAGGAACAGCCCGAGCCCGCCGCCGAGGCGCCCCTTGCTCGATGTATAGGGCTGGCCGAGCCGCGCCAGCATCTCGGGCGCGAAACCCGGGCCACGATCGGTGACCGAGAGCCGCAGGGTGTCGCCGTCGCGCGAGAGCACCAGCTCGACGAAGTTCGGCGACAGGTCGAGCGCGTTGTCGAGGACGTTGAACAAAACCTGCTTGAGGGCGGTGTCGGAGACGATCTCCTGGTCCTCGCCGAACTCGTCCCGGACCTGGAGGCAGAAGCAGGAGCGCATCCGCCGCCAGTCGCCGACGAGCTCGGTGACGAAGCCGCGCACGGTGGTGAGGTGGGGCGCCTCCCCGCGGGCGGCGCCGGCGGCGAGCAGGATGCCGGTGACGATCGCCTTGCAGCGCCCCACCGCCTCCTGCATCTCCTCGATCTCGCGGGCGATGTCGGGCGACGATGTCAGTTCCGGCATCCGGCGCCAGTCGCCGAGAATCACCGAGAGCGAGGAGAGCGGCGTGCCGAGCTCGTGCGCCGCCCCCGAGGCGAGGAGGCCCATCCGGACGATGTGGTCCTCCTCCGCCGCGCGCTGGCGTAAGGAGGCGAGCCGCGCGTCCTGCCGGCGCAGGTTGCGCGAGATCCGGGTGACGAACACCGCGATCAGCGCGGCGTCGATCACGAAGCTCACCAGCATGCCGACGAGGTAGAGCCGAAACAGCTCGCCGCTGTCGCCCGGCGGCAGCACCAGCGGCCGGTAGGCCAGCATCAGCACGCCGAGCGCCGCGGTGGTGATGGCGACGAGGCCGATCGTCGCCCGGCTGCTGAGCAGCACCGCCGCGAGGGTGAGCTGGAGCAGGAACAGCGACGTGAACGGGTTGGTGGCGCCGCCGCTCAACGAGAGCTGCAGCGTGAGCGCCACCACGTCGAGGAGGAGGGCCACGAACAGCACCCCCTCGGTGACGCCGCCGCCGCGGGCGATCCAGCCCAGGCTGACGAGGTTGAGGAGGACGAGGCCGGCGAGCACCACCGCCATGGGCACGAGCGGCAGGGCGATGCCGAGGCCTCCTTGCGCCACCGCAATGGTGACGACCTGGCCCGCCACCGCGATCCAGCGCAGCTGCACCAGGAGGAGGAGGTTCTGGCGGCCGCCATCGTGGTCCTCAGGCGCGCCGGACTCGCCGAGGCCGGCGAGCGAGCCGATGCCGAGGTGGCGCGCGGCGGCGACGAGGGTGGCGCGGGTGGTGCGGCGCAGGTCGGGCCAGTCGGTCATGCACGACCCATTGGGGCGGGCGCGAGAACCCTCCTCCCTCTGCGCAGGGCTGTCCGGGCAAAATCCCTTTCAGAATCAAGCGCGGGATCCCCTCTCCCGTGTGGGAGAGGGGTAGGGGTGAGGGTGGCTCGGGTGCCGCAATAATCCTGAACCGCTGAGCTACGCAGCTCGACGCTCAGCGGTTTGTTCTGAAGCCGAGCCACCCTCACCCCCAGCCCCTCTCCCACACGGGAGAGGGGAGACGCGCCCCTTCTTTTCCCCGAACAGTCCTGCCTTCTGCGAAGGAGGGTTCTCGCGCGCGCGCCCCGTCTCGAACTCATCACCTCAAAGAACCCGTCACCGCTCCCGCAGCGCCCGGTAGGCCGCATAGCCCGACAAGGCCGCCAACCCAAACCACGTCAGCGCGTAGATCAGGTGGTGGTTGCGGAACGCCAAGACGGTGAGCCCGCCGACCGGCGCGCCCGGCCGGTTGCCGGAGGCATCCGCATCGATGAAGTAGGGCGCCACCGGACCGAGACCCTTGGCGTCCGCGATCGCCGCGACATCGCGGGAGTACCAGCGGTCGTGAGCCGGATCGTTGCTGCGCAGGAAGCCGCCTCCGGGTTCCGGCAGGCGCAGCAGGCCCGTCACCGTCGCACTCCCCTCCCCGTCTCCCGGCGAAGGCTGCCACTCGGCCGGCACGAAGCCGCGATTGATCAGGATCGTGTCGCCGGCCTCGGTCACGAGGGGTTCGAGCAGCCAGGAGCCGGCACCCTTCTCGGTCACCGCCAGAGTGCGGACGGCGCGGTCGGGGAGGAAGCGGCCCCGCGCCATGACGCGGCGGTACTCGTCGGCGTCGCGGGAGATGGTCGGCCACGCGGCCCGGCCGGGCGCCGGGACGGGGGGAGCGGCGAGTCGCGCCTCGACCCGGGCGATGAGATCGAGCTTCCAGGCCCGGCGCTCGACCTGCCAGATCCCGAGGCCGAGGAACAGGGCGGTCGCGAGCAGCGAGAGCGCCACCAGGAAGAGGCGCTTGTGCCGGGGCGGCGGCAGAGCCGTCCCGGCCGTCCGTTGCGGTTCGTCGCTCGCCGTCACGGCATGGTGCGCATGTCGCTCGGCGACACCGGCATCATGTTGGTGTTGAGGTGGTACATCACCCAGAGCGAGCCCGAGAGCGCGATCACCACCAGCACGATGGTGAAGATCAGCGCCATCATGGTCCAGCCGCCCTCCGAGCGCGCGTTCATGTGCAGGAAGTAGACCATGTGGACCACGATCTGCACGACCGCGAAGGCCATGATGACGAGCGAGGTGACGCGGGCGTCCGAAAAGACCTCCGCCATCACCAGCCAGAACGGGATCGCCGTCAGGATCGCCGCCAGGACGAAGCCGGTGATGTAGCCCCGGCGCGAGCCGTGCCCGGCCTCGTGGTGGTCGTGGACGACCTCGATGTGGACATCGTCGGAAGCGGGAGCGCGGGCGCTCATGTCAGGGACCCCATCAGGTAGACGAAGGTGAAGACGCCGATCCAGATCACGTCGAGGAAGTGCCAGAACATGCTCAGGCACATCAGCCGGCGGCGGTTGGCCTGGATCAGGCCGCGCTGGTGCACCTGGACCATCAGGGTCACGAGCCAGATCAACCCGAAGCTGACGTGCAGGCCGTGCGTCCCGACCAGGGTGAAGAACGAGGACAGGAAGGCGCTGCGCTGGGGCGTGGCGCCCTCGTGGATCAGGTGGGCGAACTCGTAGAGCTCGAGGCCGATGAAGCAGAGGCCGAAGGCCCCGGTGATCGCCAGCCAGCGCTGGGTCATGCGCTGGTCGCCCTTCTCCATCTCCAGCATGGCGAAGCCGTAGGTGATGGAGGAGAAGAGCAGCATGGCGGTGTTCACCGCCACGAGCTTGAGGTCGAACAGGTCCGCGCCGGACGGGCCCGCCGCGTAGTTCCGTCCGAGCACGCCGTACGTCGCGAACAGGATCGCGAAGATCAGGCAGTCGCTCATCAGGTAGAGCCAGAACCCGAGCATGGTCCCGCCCTCGGCGTGACCGTGCTCGTCGTCGGCGACGTAGAAGTGCAGCTCGCCGTCGTCCGCTGCGGCCGTGTGTGCGTGTGCCATGGCGGGGTCCTCAGGCGCCGACGGGGGTGGGGGCCGGGGCCGTGGCGAGCGCTCGGGTGCGCTCGTCCTCGGTCCGCGCGACCTCGTCGGCGGGGATGTAGTAGTCGCGGTCGTAGTTGAAGGTGTGGATGATGGTCGCCGCGATCACGCCGACGAAGGAAATTGCTGCCAGCCACCAGACGTACCAGACCATGGCGACGCCGAAGACGGTGGCGATGGCCGCGATGATGACGCCCGCGCCGGTGTTCTTGGGCATGTGGATGGCCTTGAAGCCCTGGAGCGGACGCTCGTAGCCGCGGCTCTTCATGTCCCACCAGGCGTCGCCGTCATGCACCATCGGGGTGAAGGCGAAGTTGTAGGCCGGCGGCGGCGAGGAGGTCGCCCATTCGAGGGTGCGGCCACCCCAGGGGTCGCCCGTGAGGTCGCGAAGCTGCTCGCGCCGCAGGATGCTGACGGCGAACTGGACGAGCATCGCGCCGATGCCGCAGGCGACGAGGAGGGCACCGAGGCCCGCGATGACGAAGAGCGGCTGGTACTCGGTGCCCGAGAACGAGCTCATGCGCCGGGTCACGCCCATCAGGCCGAGGATGTAGAGCGGCGTGAACGCGACCCAGAAGCCGACGACCCAGCACCAGAACGAGACCTTGCCCCAGAACGGGTCGAGGCGGAAGCCGAAGGCCTTCGGCCACCAGTAGTAGATGCCGGCGAACAGGCCGAACAGCACGCCGCCGATGATCACGTTGTGGAAGTGCGCGACCAGGAACAGCGAGTTGTGCAGCACGAAGTCGGCCGGGGGCACGGCGAGCAGCACGCCGGTCATGCCGCCGATCACGAAGGTCAGCATGAAGGCGACGGTCCACATCATCGGCAGGTCGAAGCGGATCCGGCCGCGATACATGGTGAACAGCCAGTTGAAGATCTTCGCGCCCGTCGGGATCGAGATGATCATCGTGGTGATGCCGAAGAACGAGTTGACGCTCGCCCCCGACCCCATGGTGAAGAAGTGGTGCAGCCAGACCAGGTAAGACAGGATGGTGATGACGACCGTGGCGTAGACCATCGAGGCGTAGCCGAACAGACGCTTGCCGGAGAAGGTCGAGGTCACCTCGGAGAAGATGCCGAAAGCCGGCAGCACCAGGATGTAGACCTCGGGGTGGCCCCAGATCCAGATCAGGTTCACGTACATCATCGGGTTGCCGCCGAGATCGTTCGTGAAGAAGTTGGTGCCGACGTAGCGGTCGAGGGTGAGGAGCGCCAGCACCGCCCCGAGCACCGGGAAGGAGGCGACGATCAGGATGTTGGTGCAGAGCGAGGTCCAGGTGAAGACCGGCATCTTCATCATCGACATGCCGGGCGCCCGCATCTTGACGATGGTGGCGATCAGGTTGACGCCCGAGAGCGTCGTGCCGACGCCCGCGATCTGCAATGCCCAGATGTAGTAGTCGACGCCGGTGCTCGGCGAGTAGGCGATGTTCGAGAGCGGCGGATAGGCGAGCCAGCCGGTGGCCGCGAACTCGCCGACGAACAGCGACATCATCGTCAGGACGACGCCGCCGGCGGTCATCCAGAAGCTGAAGTTGTTGAGGAACGGGAAGGCGACGTCGCGGGCGCCGATCTGCAGCGGCACCACGAAGTTCATCAGCCCGGTGACCAGCGGCATCGCCACGAAGAAGATCATGATCACGCCGTGGGCGGTGAAGATCTGGTCGTAGTGGTGCGGCGGCAGGAAGCCCTCGGCGCCGCCATGGGCGATCGCCTGCTGCGAGCGCATCAGCACCGCGTCGGCAAAGCCCCGCAGCAGCATGACGAGCCCGAGGATCATGTACATGATCCCGATTTTCTTATGGTCGACGCTGGTCAGCCAGTCGCGCCAGAGCGGGCCCCAGAGCTTGTACTTGGTCAAGACGCCGAGGACGGCGAGGCCGCCGAGCGCCACGACCAGGAAGGTCACCACCACGATCGGCTCGTGGAGCGGCAGGGATTCGATGGTGAAGCGGCCGAACAGCAGCCGCCACCAATGCGGGTAGGCTTCGATCGGATTGTGCTCGGAATTCATGGCTCAGCCTGGAGTGCAGGTCGGTCTGTTCGGGGTCGGATCCAGGCAGAGCGGCACGGGGCAGCTCGGCTCGGCTCCTTGTTCGCGCATCGCGGTCGCCGCCGAACCGGCGACCGCTTCGGCACCGGCCGTTCGCGGCCGGTGCGACGGGTTTCAGTTCAGGCGCGGCGTCGTAGTGGACGCGGCGGACGTCTTCGCGGCGTTGCCGAGGCCGTAGGCGTCGGCGGGGGTGCAGAGGGCCGTGACGAAGGTCGCCTGCTGGGTCGCGCCGGTGCCGCGGCGGACGGCCTTGTCGTAGGTGAGGCTCATGACGCTGTGCAGGCCCTCGCGGCCGCCGCCGCCGCGGGCGTCGATCGCCGCCATGTCGTGCATGCACATCTTGGCGCGGTCGACGCACATGTTGAGGATCGCGTCGTAGAGGTCGGCATCGACGGTCTTGTAGTAGCGCACCGGCTCCTTCTCGCTCGGGCGCTCCAGCTTCAGGTAGCCGGCCCGGTCGAGGCCGCCGCCCTCCTGCTTGACCTTGGCGATCCAGGCGTTGAACCCGCTCTCGTCGACGCCCTTGAAGGTGAAGCGCATGTGCGAGAACCCGGCGCCGCTGTAATTGGCCGAGAAGCCCTCGTAGTCGCCGGCCTTGTTGATCACGGCGTTGAGCCGCGTCTGCATGCCCGGCATGGCGTAGATCTGGCCGGCGAGCGCCGGGATGAACAGCGAGTTCATCACGGAAGAAGAGGTGATGCGGAACTCGATCGGCCGGTCGACGGGGGCGGCGACCTCGTTGAGCGAGGCGATGCCCTGCTCGGGGTAGAGGAAGAGCCACTTCCAGTCGAGGGCGACGACCTGGACCACCAGGGGCTTGCCCGAGACCATCGGGTCGCCGACACTCGAGACGATCGGCTTCGAGGCGCTGATGCGGCTGACCGACCGGTAGGGATCGAGCAGGTGGGTGCCGAGCCAGGTGAGCGCGCCGAGCGCCACGATGATCAGCAGCGGCGCCGACCAGATCACCACCTCGAGACCAATCGAGTGATGGAAATCGGGGTCGTAGACCGCCTTCTTGTTGCCCTCGCGATAGTGCCAGGCGAAGGCGATCGTGAGCGCCATCACAGGAATGATGATCAGGAGCATCAGGACCGTGGAGGCGATCAGCAGGTTACGCTGCTGCAGCGCCACGTCGCCGGAGGGCGAGAGCAGCACCATATTGCATCCTCCGGTGAGGAGGATGAACGGAAGTACGAGGAGGAGGCGCAAGTGTTTCACGGGCAGCCCGGACGATCAGCTTTCGGCTCCTGTCCTGTACGCCCGCCGGGGCTCCGGGGGGATTGGACGTTTTGTCCAGGCCCCCAAACGGCCGGTTCTCCTCTAAGGAAGGGGTCTTCGTAGCGTGACGAAGCAGGATTCCGATATGGCCACGATCACGGCGGATCCCGCCGCCGCAAACTCCTCCAAGCCGGAACGGGATGCCCGCCTGGCCTCGTCGGAGCCGGGTCACGTCGCCCCCGGCGAGATCGCCCTCGGGGTCATCATCGGCCGCACCTCCGAGTTCTTCGACTTCTTCGTGTTCGGCCTCGCCTGCGTGCTGGTGTTCCCGCGCCTGGTCTTCCCCTGGGCCGAGCCGGTGACCGGCACGCTGTACGCCTTCGGGCTCTTCGCCCTCGCCTTCGTGGCCCGCCCCGTCGGCTCGGTGCTGTTCATGGCGATCGACCGGCGCTACGGCCGGGCGACCAAGCTCACCATCGCGCTGTTCCTGCTCGGCCTCTCGACCTGCCTGATCGCGTTCCTGCCGGGCTACGAGACCATCGGCACCTGGTCGGCGGTGCTGCTAGGCCTATGCCGCATCGGCCAGGGCCTGGCCCTCGGCGGCGCCTGGGACGGGCTCGCCTCGCTGCTGGCCCTCAACGCCCCGGAAAACCGCCGCGGCTGGTACGCGATGCTGCCGCAGCTCGGCGCGCCGGTCGGCTTCATGCTGGCAAGCGGGCTGTTCGCGTTCTTCCAGCTCCAGCTGTCGGATGCCGACTTCATGGGCTTCGGCTGGCGCTACCCGTTCTTCGTCGCCTTCACGATCAACGTCGTGGCCCTGTTCGCGCGGCTTCGCCTCGTCGCGACCGAGGAGTTCCGCCGCCTGCTCGAGGCCGACGAGCTCGAGCCGGAGCCGGTTCTCCAGACGGTGCGGGCGAGCGGGCGCAACATCCTGGTCGGCGCCTTCGTGCCGCTCGCCTGCTACGCCCTGTTCCACCTCGTCACGGTGTTTCCGGTCAGCTGGATCAACCTGTTCACCGGCCGCTCGGTCGGCGAGTTCCTGATGGTGCAGTTCGCCGGTGCCACCGTCGCCACGATGACGATCGTCATGTCGGGCCTGATCGCCGACCAGATCGGGCGGCGCTCCACCATCGCGCTCGCCGCGGCGCTGATCGGCCTGTTCGCGCTCGGCAGCATCGTCGCCCCGCTGCTCTTCGGCGACAGCATGGCCGGGCAGACGATCTTCGTGGTGGTCGGCTTCGCGCTGCTCGGCCTCGCCTACGGCCAGAGCTCGGGCGCCATCGCGGAGAATTTCGGCACCAAGTACCGTTACACCGGCTCGGCGCTGACCTCCGACCTCGCCTGGCTCGTCGGGGCCGGCTTCGCCCCGCTGGTCGCCCTCTACGCGTCGAGCCATCTCGGCCTGCCGTGGGTCGGCGTGTACCTCTTGTCGGGTGCCGTCTGCACGCTCGGCGCACTCGGGCTCAACCGGCGGCTCGGCACGACGGCCTAGAATCGAGCAGCTTGAGAATAAAACGTGGGATCCCCTCTCCCGTGTGGGAGAGGGGTAGGGGTGAGGGTGACACGCTTCAGTGTGTAACGCTGAGCGTCGTGCTGAGAGCTGAACGGTCGAAGCCTGACTCAGAACCGTAGCACCCTCACCCCTACCCCTCTCCCACACGGGAGAGGGGATCCCGCGTCTTACTTTTTACCTGATCATTTTCATCATTCGCTTTGCCCCACCCGGAACCGCGCCGCGTGGCTGCCGATCTCCTCGAAGGCGCCCGGCGCCGCGCCCGCCTCGGTGAGCGCCGCCCTCGCCTCCTCCGGGCTGACACTGCCGGGCAGGGCCAGGAGCTGGCTCAACCCCCCGCCGATCCCGGCACTCGCCACCACCTCTCCACCCAGTTCCACCACCGCGGCAGCCGCCTCGTCGCGCCATCGCTCGAACCGGGCGGCGTAGAGCACCCAGTCGCGTTGCGCTGCGCCCGGATCGTCGAGGGGCTTGGCGATGCAGAAGACCGGGGTGCCGGCCGGGTGGCCGGGCCGCTCGATGAAGGGCAGCCGGGCGATGACCTTCGGGCGGCCCTCCCCCGCGAGCAGGCGCCACCAGGCGCCCGCCGTCACCCCCTGGTCGAGGCGGAAGACCCCGAGGTCGCCGCGCGAGGCCGCCACCGCGGCGATGACCGCCGCGGCGCTCGGATGCGGCCGGTACGGCACCGTGAAGCCGAAATGGAACCGGGCCGAATCGCGCATCGGCGCGTCGCCGCCCGAGACGTCGGCATGGACCGCGAACGGCGCCTGCACGTAGGTGAAGGTGGCGATGATGACCCGCCAGATCCCCTCCACCGTGTCGAGGGGGAGCAGGCCTTGGTGGCGCTCGGCGATCATGCGCATCATCGAGGCTTCGCGGCCGGGCCGGAAGGCGGAGCCGGAGGCCGATGTCTTCTTGACGGCGATCAGCCGGTCGATGATCCGGCCGCGCTCCATCAGGAGGTCGTGCATGGCCGAATCGATGCGGTCGATGTCGGCCCGGAGGGCGGCGAGGTCGGCGGGCGGGGTCGTCATGGCGTCCCGTTGAGGCAGAAGGGGAAAGATCCGTCTTACGACCCCCCAGGCCCGCGGGCCAGGGCCGCCGGCGCTCAGGCGCGCGAGAGAAGTCCCTTCCGTCGATTGACGGCGCGACAGCGAAGCCCTACCTCTTTCGTCCGTTGAAGCGGAATTTTTGGACGCTTTAACGACCGGTCCGGTTTGGAGAACGAACCGCTTCCGGAATTCTTCGCCAAAGCCTCGTCAAGCCCGCCGCCCGGCGACAGCCCCGTGAGAAGCATGGCCACACCACTCCTGAAGCCCGGCCTCGATCCCGCCTCCCAGGCGGTCGAGCCGACGAGCCCCGTCGCCCTGTTCGGAGCGGACGAAGCCCTGGCGATGGATGCGGGCATGGACCTCGCGCCCTGGCAGATCGCCTACCAGACCGCGGGCACGCTGAACGAGGCGCGCAGCAACGCGGTGCTGGTCTGCCACGCGCTGACCGGCGACCAGCACGTCGTCAACACCCATCCGGTCACCGGCAAGCCCGGCTGGTGGGAGCGGCTGGTCGGGCCCGGCAAGCCGGTCGACACCGACCGCTACTTCGTGATCTGCGCCAACGTCGTCGGCTCCTGCATGGGCACGACGGGGCCGGCCTCCCTGAACCCGGCGACCGGCCGGGCCTACGGCCTCGACTTCCCGCTGGTGACGATCCGCGACATGGTGCGCGGCCAGGCGATGCTGCTCGACCGGCTCGGCATCAAGGACCTGTTCCTGTGCATCGGCGGCTCGATGGGCGGGATGCAGGTGCTGCAATGGGCGGCGAGCTACCCCGAGCGGGTCTTCGCCGCGATGCCGATCGCGACCGGCGCGCGCCACTCGGCCCAGAACATCGCCTTCCACGAGGTCGGAAGGCAGGCGATCCTGGCCGATCCGAACTGGCATGGCGGGCGCTACCTCGACGTCGGCACGCGGCCGGCCAAGGGGCTCGGCGTCGCCCGGATGGGTGCGCACATCACCTACCTGTCGGAGCCGGCCCTCCACCGCAAGTTCGGCCGCCGCCTCCAGGACCGGGACGCCCCGACCTTCTCGTTCGACGCCGACTTCCAGATCGAGAGCTACCTGCGCCACCAGGGCATCACCTTCGTCGAGCGCTTCGACGCCAACGCCTACCTCTACCTGACCCGGGCGATGGATTATTTCGACCTCGCGGCCGACCATGGCGGCGTGCTCGCCAACGCCTTCCGGGGCACCCGGACGCGGTTCTGCATCATGTCCTTCACCTCAGACTGGCTGTTTCCGACCGCCGATTCGCGGGCGATCGTCCACGCACTCAACGCTGCGGCGGCGCCGGTCGCCTTCGTGGAGGTCGAGAGCGACAAGGGCCACGACGCCTTCCTGCTCGACGAGCCGGCGATGATCTCGGCGGCCAAAGGCTTCATCGCGGCGGCAGCCCGGGAGCGCGGCCTGTGAGCGCGACAGCCTCCCTCGCCCCGGCGGGCCTGCCGCAGGACGCCACCGGCTCCGCCCGCATCGACCACCTGGTGATGCTCAACCTCGTCGAGCCCGGCTCGCGGGTGCTCGATGTCGGCTGCGGCGACGGCTCGCTGCTCGCCCTCCTGCGCGACCGGCGCGGCGTCGACGGCCGCGGCATCGAGCTCTCTCGCGAGGGCGTCAATGCCTGCCTCGCCCACGGATTGCCGGTGATCCAGGGCGACGCCGACACCGATCTCGCGGCCTATCCGGACGACGCCTTCGACTACGTGATCCTGTCGCAGACGATCCAGGCGACGCGCCAGCCCAAGGAGGTGCTGGAGCACCTCTTGCGGATCGGCCGGCACGCGATCGTGTCGTTCCCGAATTTCGGCCATTGGCGGGTGCGCAGCGAATTGATGCTGCGCGGCCGGATGCCGGTGACCGACACCCTGCCCGATCCGTGGTACGCGACCCCGAACATCCACCATTGCACCATCCGCGACTTCGTCGGCCTGTGCCGTCTCGTCGGCGCCCGGATCGAGCGCGCCTCGGCGCTCGACGCCTCGGGCCATCCGATGCGCTTCGCCCTGCCGTGGTGGGTGTGGAACCTCGTCGGCACGCAGGGGGTGTTCCTCCTGCGGCGGGGGTGAGCAGGTCTCGGCGCCGGCGGCCCGCCGGCGCCCCCTCGCCGGCGCTGCTCGTCCTGGCGCTCGCCTGCGGGTCGGCCCTCGCCGAGGAGGCCGACCTCGCGGTCCTCGAGACCCGCTGGCATACATGTGTGCGGCAGGCCTTCACCGGCCAGCCCCTCGGGATGGAGCGGCGGGCGGCGCAGCGCGCGGCGCTCGCCGCCTGCAAGCCGCAGGAGGACGCCTACGTCCACGCGATGCTGGCGGCGCAGGAGGCCGAGGCCCGCGCCCGCGCCACACGCGGCGTCGCCGCCCGGGCGCGGGACTGGGCGATCGGTGCGGCGGGCTCGGCACGGGCCGTCGTCGGCGGGCTGATGGACCGCCTGCGCTGGTGAACCGTCGCGCTCCGGCCTCGTTGAGGCCGTGACACGCCCGCCCCGCCCGGAGATCCGACATGACATCCTTCCCGCGTGCCCTCCTCGGCGCCCTGCCCCTCGTCCTCACGCTGACGGCCGCCCCCGCCTTCGCCCAGCAGCCGGCCGCCCCCGATCCGGCGGCGGGGTTCCTGACCCGGCCGGAGCCCGGCAGCGTCCGGGCCTCGAAGCTCGTCGGCGTGAAGGTGATCGGGATGGACCACGTCAAGGTTGGCGAGATCGAGGACGTGCTGCTGACCGAGGACGGGCGGGTGCGGGCGGTGGTGATCGGCGTCGGCGGCTTCCTCGGCATCGGCCAGAAATCGGTGGCGGTGCCGTTCGACAAGCTGGCCTGGAACACCGGCGCCGCCGCGGCCGAGGCCCCGCCCTCCCACACCACGCCCGAGCGCGCACCGGGCGCGGCCGCGGCGAACAGCGCCGGCCCCGAGACCATGCCGGGCGCCAAGGTCACCGACCAGGCGCTCGCCGCCGTGCCGATGAAGCGCAGCGGCACCGTCGACGAGGCCACCGGCTCGGTCGCGGCGCCCGAGCCCCGCGGCCGCGCCACGGTGCTGGCGACCGGGCCCGACGGCACGGTGCGGGAGGCCGAGGTGCGGCTGACCAAGGCGCAGCTCCAGGCCGCCCCGACCTTCACCTACGAGGCCGCCCGCTGACCGCGCCGGATCTCCGCTGGCGCCCGCTGCGGGCGTCGGACCTGGACGGCGCCTCGGCCATCGCCGCCCGCATCCACCCGGATTATCCGGAGGACGACGCGGTGATGACCGAGCGCCTGCGCCTCTGCCCGGAGGGCTGCTTCGCGCTGACGGCCGACGGAGACCTGCTGGGTTACGCCGTCGGCCATCCGTGGCACGCAAGGTCGGTGCCAGACCTCGATACGCTCCTGGGATCCCTGCCGGAGCCGGCGGGCGCCTGGTGCATCCACGACGTCGCCCTCCTGCCCGAGGCGCGGGGGCGCGGTGCGGCGGCGGACCTCGTCGGGCTGATGCGGGAGGAGGCCCGGCAGCGCGGCCTGCCCGCCCTGGTGCTGGTCGCGGTCGACGACGCCGCCGGGTTCTGGCGCCGCCACGGATTCCAGCCGATCCCCGAGGCGCCGCCCCCCGGCTACGGCGCCGGCGCGACCCTGATGGTGCGGGACGCGATCACCCCGGCTTGAGGCACGACGCCCGACCGCGCCGCCTCCGGTCTTTGCTCCAGGTTGTTGAGTTTTCCGCACTTTCCCCGACAACCGGTCTCCCCATCGTCGGACGCGGCTCAGGCCCGCTGTGACATTCGGCCGTTCTCGCAACCGCGGCCCCTGGCCGGGGCCGGGCGCTGCGCCACCTAGCCTGGCATCGTTCCGAACTGAGCTGCGGTATGACGAGGACGGCGTGCAGAGCGTGATCCCCGCCTTGAAACACGGCGATCCGGCCCGTCTCGTGGCCGGGGCCTGACGCCGTGCGCCAGCTCTTCGCGCCGGGCGCCGACGCCCTCCTGCGCCTCGCGCTCCTCACCGGGGCGGCCTGCCTCGCGGCCCTGCCGGTGGTGGGGGCAGGGCTGGTGCGCTCCTCCTACGTCACCGGCGTCGGGGTGGCGCCGGCCCAGCCGGTGCCGTTCAGCCACAAGCACCATGCGGGCGAGCTGAAGATCGACTGCCGCTACTGCCACACCACGGTCGAGACCCAGGCCACCGCCGGCATCCCGCCGACCCAGACCTGCATGACCTGCCACGGGCAGATCTGGTCCGGCTCGGAGATGCTGGAGCCGGTGCGGGCGAGCTACGCCAAGGACCAGCCCCTGGTCTGGACCCGCCTGAACAAGCTGCCGGGCTACGTCTACTACAACCACTCGGTCCACGTAACCAACGGCATCGGCTGCTCGACCTGCCACGGCAGCGTCACCGACATGCAGCTCACCTACCGGGCCAACGCCTTCGAGATGAGCTTCTGCCTCGATTGCCACCGCAACCCCGAGAAATACGTGCGGCCGAAGGACCAGATCCTGAACATGACCTGGAGCCCGCCGGCGAACCAGGCGACGCTCGGGCCGGAGCTGGTGCGCCAGTACCATATCCGCGGCGGCGAGCGGCTGACCGAATGCGGGATCTGCCACCGATGAGCGATGATATCGGCGCGCTCCGCGCCCGCCTCGCCGCCGGCGACGGCCCGGCCTTCTGGCGCAGCCTCGACGCGGTGGCGGATTCGCCCGAGTTCCGGGCCTTCCTCGACACCGAGTACCCGGCCGCCGCGCGGCTCGCTGCCGCGCCCGACCGGCGCGGCTTCCTCAAGCTGATGGCCGCCTCCTTCGCGATGAGCGGGCTCGCCGCCTGCGGCCAGCCGGACGGGCGCACGCAGGAGATCCCCTACGTCCGCCAGCCCGAGCGGATCGTGCCGGGGGCGCCGCTGGCCTACGCCTCGGCGGCGCTGACCGACGGGTTCGCCAACGGCATCACGGTCACCACCCGCAACGGCCGCCCGCTCAAGATCGAGGGCAATGCCGAGCATCCCTGGAGCCGCGGCGGCACCGACGTGTTCGGCCAGGCCTCGGTCCTCGGGCTCTACGATCCGTTCCGGCTCCAGACCCCACAACATCTCGCCCGGCCGAGTTCCTGGCAGGCGTTTCGCGCCGCGATGACCGGGCGCTTCGCGGCCTTGAAGGCGGCGGACGGCGGGCGCGGCCTCCACCTCGTCACCGGCCCGGTGACCTCGCCGTCTCTCGCTGCGCAGATCGCCGCGATGCGCCGGGATTTCCCTGGGATGCGCTGGCATATCTCGGCCCCGACCGGGCGCGACGCGCTCTACGAGGGCGCCCAGCTCGCCCATGGCCGCCCGCTCGAGACCCGCTGGCGCTTCGACCAAGCGCGGGTCGTCGTCTCCCTCGACGGCGACCTGCTCGATCCCGGGCCGGGCCAGGTCGGTCTGGCGCGGGACTGGATCGAGGCCCGCCGCAAGGCGGCGGCCGAGGGGCGCCTGCTCGCCCTCCACCATGCCGGCCCGAGCCCGAACCTGACCTCGGCCAAGGCCGATGCCCCCCTCGCCGTCGGTTCGGACGACCTCGCCCGGCTGGTGCGCGACCTCCTCGCCGAGGCCGGCGGCGGCACGGCGGAGGAGAGCAGCGGCCCGGCCGCCGCGTGGCGCAAACAAGCTTTCGCAGCTTTGAACGCGGCCCGCGGCAGCGGCCTCGTGGTGGCCGGGGCGCAAGGAGGGCCGGAGCTGCTGGCGCAGGTCCACCGGCTCAACGCGGCGCTCGGCAATACCGGCCGCACACTGTTCCACACCGCCCCGGTCCCGGTCCTCGATCCCGAGCCCTTGGGCGCGCTCACCGAGGCGATGCGCCGGGGCGAGGTGCAGGTGCTGGTGATGCTCGACGTCAACCCGGTCTACGAGGCACCGGGCGACCTCGGCTTCCTTGAGGCCATGGACCGTGTGCCGCTCAAGATCCATGCCGGGCTCTATCAGGACGAGACCGCCTTCCACTGCGACTGGAACCTGCCGCTCGCCCACCCGCTCGAAGCCTGGGGCGATGCGCGCTCCCTCGACGGCACGGTGACGCTGATCCAGCCGACGGTGCGCCCGCTCTACGACGGCCGCTCCGTGCCGGAGGTGCTGTCGATCCTGACCGACGCCGAGGCCAAGGACGGCGCCGCCCTCCTCGACGCCCATTGGCGCCGGCCGGACGAGTCTGATGCCGCCTGGACGACCCGGCGCGAGGCCTTCCTGCAGGCGGGCTTCCTCGCCGACACCGCGTTCCCGCCCGAGACCGTCGCTGCGCCGCTCCCGGCCGCGATCGCTCCCGCCCGCCCCGCCCCGTCGCCGGCCGGCCCGGCCCGGCGGGTCGAGGTCCTGTTCCGGCCCGACGCGACCGTGTGGGACGGGAGCCTCGCCAACCTCGCCTGGCTCCAGGAACTCCCCAAGCCCCTGACCAAGGTGGTGTGGGGCAACGTGATCGCGGTGAGCCCGGTCCTCGCCGAGCGCGAGGAGCTGAAACAGGGCGACGTCGTCACCCTGGAGGCCGAAGGGCGGCGGATCGAGGGGCCGGTCTGGATCCAGCCGGGCCAGGCCGACGAGGCCGTCACGGTCTTCCTCGGCTACGGCCGGAGGATCCCGGAGCAGCTCGCCGACGGGCTCGGCTACGACGCCTACCCCTTGCGCTGCAGCGCCACGCCCTGGCGCGTCGCGGAGGCGACGCTCGCCGCCACCGGCCGCAAGGCGCCGCCGGTGACGACGCAAGATCACGGCACGATGGAGGGGCACGACTTCGTGCGCGTGCAGGCGGTCGGCAGCGCCGCGCCGGTCGCCTCCCGCGAGACGCCGCCCTCGCTCTACCCGCCGGCCCCGACCTCGCCCGGCGGGCGCTACGGCACAGAGCGCGCCTGGGGCATGGTGATCGACCTCGATGCCTGCATCGGCTGCAACGCCTGCGTCACCGCCTGCCAGTCCGAGAACAACATCCCGGTCGTCGGCAAGGAGGAGGTGGCGCTCGGGCGCTGGCTGCACTGGCTCCGGATCGACCGCTACTACGAGGGCGGGCTCGACGACCCGAAGACCCACTTCATGCCGGTGCCCTGCATGCATTGCGAGCAGGCGCCCTGCGAGGTCGGCTGCCCGGTGGAGGCGACCGTGCACGACCGCGAGGGCCTGAACCTCATGGTCTACAACCGCTGCGTCGGCACGCGGGCCTGTTCGAGCTACTGCCCCTACAAGGTCCGGCGCTTCAACTACCTCGACTATTCCGGCGACATGGCGCCGGTGCAGCAGCAGCAGCGCAACCCGGAGGTCACGGTCCGGGCCCGCGGCGTGATGGAGAAGTGCACCTACTGCGTCCAGCGCATCGCCGCAGCGCGGATCGATTCGACCAAGGGCGACCACGCGCCGATCCCCGACGGGGCGGTCGAGACCGCCTGCCAGGGCGCCTGCCCGACACGGGCCATCACCTTCGGCGACTTGCGCGATTCCGGCAGCCGGGTCGCGGCGGCGGCGGCCGATCCGCGCAATTACGGGCTGCTTTCCGAGCTCAACACCCGGCCGCGCACCACCTACCTCGCCCGCCTGGTCGAGCAGGCCGCCGTCAAGGACTCCGCCGTGAAACCCGGGAGTGCCCTATGAGCGGCACGACGATCCCCCGCGCCGGCCTGCTCGGCCGGGACGAAGACTTCGCCTCGATCGGCCGCGCGGTGACCGAGGCCTCGGCCCGCACCCGCTCGCGGGCGTGGTGGATCGCTTTTGCCGGGGCCTGCGGGCTCCTCGGGGTCTTCGCGGCGGCGCTCTTCTGGCTGCTGCTGAACGGCGTCGGCATCTGGCACAACAACAACCCGGTCGTCTGGGCGCTCGACATCGTCGCCTACGATTGGTGGATTGGCATCGCCTGCGGGGCGCTGCTCACCTCCGCCACCTTGCGCCTCACCGGCGCCGCCTGGCGCTCAGGGGTCGACCGCATCGCCGAGACCACCGCGATCCTGGCCGCCGCCGCCGCCGCCCTCTACCCGATCATCCATCTCGGGCGCCCCTGGGTATTCTACTGGACCCTGCCCTACCCCAACACCCTGGCGCTCTGGCCGCAATTCCGCTCGCCGCTGGTCTGGGACGCCATCGACATCATCAGCTTCCTCGGGGTGTGCCTGAGCCTGTGGTATGTCGGGCTGCTGCCCGACCTCGCGATCCTGCGCGACCGCGCCTTCGGGGCGGTCCTGGCGGAGATCGACGCGCGCGGCCGCAGCCGGCGCCTGACGCTCCTCAAGGCGCAGGTCTACGGCATCCTGGCGCTCGGCTGGCGCGGGGCCTCGACCCACTGGGAGCGCTGGCTCATGGCCACCCGCACGCTCTCGGGCCTCGCCCTCGTCCTCGTGGTCTCGCTCCAGACCGGGGCCTCGGTGATGCTCGCCGGCACGGTCCTGCCGGGCTGGCACGACACGCTCCTGCCGGTGACCTTCCTTACCGCCTCGCTGCTCTCGGGCGTCGGCGTCACCGCGGCGCTCTGCGTGCTGGTGCGCCGGGCGCTCCACCTCGAGGCGCTGATCACCGAGCGCCACCTCGCCCTGATGGCCCGCCTGATGCTGGGCCTCGGGCTCGCCTCGGCCTATTGCTACGCCACCGAGATTTTTTCCAGCCTCCTGCACGGCGACGCCTACGACAGGGGCGTCCTGGTGCGCCGCCTCTCCGGCTCGCATGCCTGGGCGTTCTGGATCATCGTGGTCTTCGCCCTTTTGCCGGTGCAGCTGTTCTGGTTCCGGGCGTTCCGCCGCTCCGGCCTCGTCGTGGCGCTCGTCGGCGTGGCGGCGGCGATCGGCAGCTTCGGCGACCATTTCATGCTGCTGATCGTGACCCTGAGCCACGATTTCCTGCCCTCCTCGGCCCATCCCTACCGCATGGGCGCCTGGGGGCTCGCGACGCTGGCCGGCTCGATCGGGCTCTTCCTCGCCCTGCTGCTCCTCGGCTTGCGCACCCTGCCGATGGTCTCGATCACCGAGACGCGGCGCTTCGCCGAGAGCCACCCCGACGGGCAGCCGAGCGGCGAGCGGGCGCCGACGCTGGCCGAGACCGCGGAGGCGCCGCTCTGGGGCGTCAGCGCCGAATTCGACAATGCCGGGACGCTGGCGGCCGCCGTGAAGGCCATGAGGGCGCGCGACTTCGGCGCCCGGATCGAGACCTACGGCCCGGTGCCGATGCCTCGGGCCGCCGACGCGCTCGGCCGCCCGGCCGGGATCCTGCCGCCCCTCGCCCTCGGGGCGGCGCTCCTGGGCGGCATCGCGTTCATGGCGATGTGCCTCTACGCCACCGGGTTCGACTACGTGTTCGACGTCGGCGGGCGGCCGCGCTTCTCCTGGCAGGCCTTCATGGTGCCGAGCGTGTCCTTCGGCATCCTGTGCGGCGGGCTGACGGCGCTGCTGGCGCTGCTGTTCCAGAACCGCCTGCCGCGGCTCAACCACCCGGCCTTCGCGATTCCGGGTTTTTCCCGCGCCAGCGAGGACCGCTTCTTCCTCGCGCTCGAGGCGGCGGGCCCCCGGTTCGACCCGGCCCGGATCGAGCAGGCTCTGGCGCGGCTGCCGGACGGACGGCCCCTGATGGTCCGGAGGGTGCCGCTGTGATGCGCCTCACCCTCCTCCTGCCCCTGGTGCTCCCCCTTGCCCTCGCCGCCTGCGACCAGGCCAACATGGTGAGCCAGCCCAAGGCCAAGACCTGGGACAGCAACCCGTTCTTTCCCGAGAAGCAGACGATGCGGCTGCCGCCCCCCGGCACCGTGGCGCGCAAGAGCCCCGACCGGCCGGTGCCGCAACCGGCCTCCGCGAGCCCGGAGCTGCTGGCGCGGGGCCAGGAGCGCTACGACGTGTTCTGCACCCCCTGCCACGGCGGCGCCGGCCACGGCGACGGCTTGATCGTGCAACGCGGCTACCCGCGCCCGCCCGCCTTCGATGATGCCCGCCTGCGCGCCGCACCCGCGCAAGCCTTCTACGACGTGATCAGCAACGGCAAAGGCAACATGCTCCCCTACGCCGCGCAGGTGCCGCCAGCCGACCGCTGGGCCATCGTCGCCTATATCCGCGCGCTCCAGCTGAGCCAGGGCGCGACGCTGGCGAGCCTGCCGGCGGAGGATCAGGATGCGGTCGCGGCCGCCGCGCGCCGCGCGAAGGCGGGAGACACCCGATGAGCCGCCGTCCGATCTCCCTCGCCCTCGGGGTGACGGCGCTCGCGGCCTGCGCGCTCGCCGGCGCGTCCGGGACCCCGGTGATGCCGTCCTACCTCGCCGCTTGGCTGGTGCTGGTGGCGTTGCCGGTCGGCGCCCTGCCGCTGCTGATGGGGCTCGAACTCGCGGGCTTCGCCGCCGGCCCGATGGCGGCGTCCCTGCGCCGCCTGCTCGGCCTCCTGCCGATCGCCGGCCTGCTGCTGCTGCCGGTGCTGCTCAGCCTCGGCGGCCTCTACCCCTGGGACCGCGGCGCGCCGCCGCGCACGGCCTTCGCGGCGGTGTGGTTCACCCCCGTCTTCTTCATCCTGCGCAGCCTCGCCTACCTCGCCCTCTGGCTCTGGCTCGCCGACGTCTTCCGGCGCCCGGCGGCCGAGCCCGGCAGCCCGGCGGCGGCGCGGCGGCGCGGCCGCGCCGTCCTCGGGCTGGTCCTCACCACCGTCACGGCGACGCTGGCGGCGGAGGACTGGGTGCAATCGGCCGATCCCGGCCTCGCCTCGACGGCCTTCGGGCTCCTGGTGATGACGATCCAGGCGGGCCTGGCCCTCTCGGCGGCGGCTCTCATCGCGGCGCGCGACTCCTCCGGCCGGCCGGGGCGCGACCAGCGCACCGCCGCCGCCTTCGCCGACCCGATCCTGGTGCTGCTCGCGATCTGGGGCTTCGTCCACGCCGCGCAGTACCTCACGGTGTGGTCGGCCAACCTCCCCGAGGAGGCGCGCTGGTATCTCGCCCGGGACGGGGCGCTCGGCCGCCTTGGGCTCTGGGCGGCGATCGGCGTGATGGTGCTGGCGGTCCTGGTGCTCGTGCCGCGCCGCACCGCCGGCCGGCCGGCGCTCCTCGCCGGCATCGCCCTCCTGATCCTGCTGCTGCACGGGGCCGAGATCTTCTGGCTCGTCACGCCGGGCTTCCGCGGCGCCTTCCGCTTCACCTTGGCCGACGCGCTCGCGCTGATCGGGGTGGTGGGCGTCGCCGGCGGCCTCTACGGCCCGGTTGACCGCCGCCTGCGGGGACACGCGTCGTGAGCGATCCGATCACCCGGCCCGGCCCCTTCGCCCTCCTCTCGGCCGTGGCGGCGGCGGGGCTCCTGCGGCTCTCCGGCCTCAAGCCGGCCGCGCCGCCCGAGCCCGATCACGGCCCGCACAACCCGGAAGGGTTCGAGGAGGAGGACGTCGACGTCCGCCGCACCGCCTTCGTCGTGGCGGGCCTGGCGGCCTCCGTCGCCACCGCGATCGCGGCGGTGGGGCTGATGATGCACCTGTTCGGCGCCTGGCACGTCGCCGGCACGCCGCGCCTCACCCCGCAGCAGACCGCGAAGGTGCAGCCGCCGCCGCCCAACCTCCAAGGGGCTCCCTATGAGGACCTCGCCCGCCAGGAGACGCGGGACACGATGCAGACGACCACCTATGCCCCGCTCCCCGATGGACGCGCCCGCATTCCGGTCGCGCGCGCGATGCAGCTGATCGCCGGCCAATCCCTCGATCCCTCTGCCCTCAATTCCTTGGCGCCCCTCCCGCCCGAGGGTGGAGCCCCCGTTCGATGAACCCGACCGACCTCGCGCTCCAGCTCTGGCCGCCGGCCGCCTCCTCGACCGCGGTCGAGACCGACTGGCTGATCCTCGCCTTCACGGTCCTGACGCTGCTGCTCACGGTGCCGGTCTTCGTCGCCATCACGTGGTTCGCGATCCGCTATCGCCAGGGCGAGGAGGCCGACCGCAGCCACGGCAACACCCGCAGCGTGCTCATCGAGATCAGCTGGATGCTGATCCCGTTCCTGCTCACCCTGATCTTCTTCGTCTGGGGCGCCCGCCTGTTCTTCATCTCGAAGCAGGTGCCGGGCGACGCCATGGTGGTCGAGGCGATCGGCCGGCAATGGATGTGGAAGTTCCAGCATCCGACCGGTCAGTCCGAGATCAACGACCTGCACCTGCCGATCGGCCAGCCGATCAAGATCCGGATGATCAGCCAGGACGTGATCCACAACCTCTACCTTCCGGCTCTGCGGATGCAGATGGCGACCCTGCCGGACCGCTACACCGAGATGTGGTTCAAGGCCGACCGCACCGGCAGCTACCGGCTGTACTGCTCGGAATATTGCGGCACCGACCATTCGAAGATGGACGGCAACCTGACCCTGATGACCCAGGCCGACTACGCCGCCTGGCTCCAGAATGCCGGCGCCAACCAGGGCGGCCAGGCCGGGGCGGGCCGTGTCGTCTACGAATCCTACGGTTGCGGCAACTGTCACGATCCCGGGGCCAAGGTGCGGGCGCCCTCGCTGGCCGGCCTCTACGGCCGCACGGTCAAGCTCGCCGACGGTCGCACCGTGACGGCCGACGAGACCTATCTCCGCGACAAGATCCTGAACCCGAACCGGCAGAAGCTGGCGGCGGACTACAAGCAGGTGATGCCGGCCTTCCGCAACGTGATCCCGAACGACGACCTCGACCGTCTCCTCGCCTACCTGAAGAGTTCGGGGGCGACAGCGCAGCAGGAAGCGACCCCAGGAGGTCCGGTTCAATGACGAGCGGCACCATCACCGACGGGCCGGCCCTGCGCGACCCCCACACCCCGGATTCCCGCCTCGGCCACGGGGCCGACTACCTGCATGCCGAGCATACCTTACGCTCGTGGTTCTTCACCACCGACCACAAGCGCATCGCGCTGCTCTATCTCGCCAGCATCACCGCCTTCTTCGTCATCGGCGCGGTGACGGCCGGGCTGGTGCGCCTGGCGCTCGTCGTGCCGGACGGGCAGGTCTTCACCAACGACACCTACAACAAGCTGTTCACGATCCACGGGGTCGTGATGGTGTGGTTCTTCCTGATCCCCTCGATTCCCGCCACCTTCGGCAACTTCCTGATCCCGCTGATGATCGGCGCGCGGGACCTCGCCTTCCCGAAGCTGAACCTCGCCTCATGGTACGTGTTCATGACCGGCGCGCTGTTCACGCTGGCGAGCGTGGTGCTGGGCGGCGTCGATACCGGCTGGACCTTCTACACACCGCTCTCCACCGCCTTCTCGAACACCTGGGTGGTGCCGGCGCTGATCGGCGTCACCATCGTGGGCTTCTCGTCCATCCTGACCGGCCTCAACTTCGTGGTGACGATCCACACCATGCGGGCGCCGGGCATGACCTGGTTCCGCCTGCCGATCTTCGTCTGGACCCACTACGCCACCAGCCTGATCTTCCTGCTGGCCACCCCGGTCATCACCGTGGCGCTGATCCTGCTCATCGCCGAGCGCGCCTTCCATATCGGGGTGTTCGATCCGGCCTATGGCGGCGATCCGGTGCTGTTCCAGCACCTGTTCTGGTTCTACTCGCACCCGGCGGTCTACATCATGGTGCTGCCGGGCATGGGGGTGATCTCCGAGATCGTCCCGGCCTTCGCGCAGAAGAAGCTCTTCGGCTACAAGTTCGTCGCCTACGCGGCGATTGGGCTCGCCTCGGTGACCTTCTTCGTCTGGGGCCACCACATGTTCGTCAACGGGCAGAGCGACTTCGCCAGCGTGGCGTTCTCGGTGCTCAGCTTCGCCGTCGCCGTGCCCTCGGCGGTCAAGGTCTACAACTGGACCGCGACGATCCATAAGGGCTCGCTCAAGCTCGACACGCCGATGCTCTACGCCATGGGCTATATCGGGCTGTTCGTGCTCGGCGGCCTCACCGGGCTCTATCTCGCGACGCTCGCCATCAATCAGCACGTCCACGCCACCTACTTCGTCGTGGCGCATTTCCACTACATCATGGTCGGCGGCACGGTGCTGGCCTTCCTCGGCGGCCTGCATTTCTGGTGGCCGAAGATCACCGGGCGGATGTATATCGAAGCCTGGGGCCGGATTTCCGCCTTCCTGATCTTCATCGGCTTCAACGTCACCTTCTTCCCGCAATTCATCCTCGGCTACCTCGGGATGCCGCGGCGCTACCACGTCTATCCGCCGGAATTCCAGTTCCTCAACATCCTGTCCTCGGCGGGCTCGACCATCCTGGCGGTCGGCTACATCTTCCCGATGGTCTACCTCGTCTACTCGATCTGGTTCGGGAAGCGGGCCTCGGCCAACCCCTGGGACGCCCGCGGCCTCGAATGGACCGTGCCCTCGCCGCCGCCGGCGCACAACTTCCTCACCGAGCCGCAAGCCCCGAAAATTCCCTACGACTACCCGATCCAGGCCCGCGAAACCGGGAGGCAGCACTCGTGAGCGCGGGCGCCACCGAGGCTTCCGTCGGCGTCAAGCTCGTCTCGCACTTCGCCACGGTCGAGCAGCAGAAGCGCGCCGCCGTGCTCGGGATGTGGGCCTGGCTGCTGACCGAGCTCCTGCTCTTCGCCGGCCTGTTCCTCACGGCCCTGGTCCTGCGCCTGCTCCACCCGGAGGCGATCCAGGCGGCGGCGCGCCACCTCAAATTCTGGATCGGCGCGGTCAACACCGTGGTGCTGATCGGCTCCAGCCTGACCATGTCGGGGGCGATCCAGCTCTCGCGCCTCGGCTGGCAGCGCGGCATGGTGCGGTTCATGCTCGCCACCGCCGCGCTCGGCACGCTCTTTCTCGTGCTCAAGGGCTACGAGTACTACGCCGACTACCACGAACACATGATGCCGTTCCTGTCCGACCGGCCCTACGAGCTGAAGGATTCGCCGCCCTCGCGGCTGTTCGTGAACCTCTACTACGTCGCGACCAGCCTTCACGGCCTGCACCTGATGACCGGCATCACCATCCTCCTGGTGATGACCTGGCAGGCGAGCCGGCCGGGATTTTTGAGCGTGCACCAGAACCGGATCGAGATCTTCGGGCTCTACTGGCACTTCATCGACCTGATCTGGATCCTCGCCTTCCCGACCCTCTACGTGCTCAACCGGTAGGAGCGCCCCCCTTGTTCGGCACCAGCGACGAGCGCCGCATCCTCTGGCAGCACATGCGCGAGCCGGTCCTGACGGCATGCGCGCTGCTGGCGATGCTCGGGATCAACGTAGGCTTAGGCGCCACCCTCCCCTTCCCGCATGTCTGGATCGTCGAACTGCTCGTCGCCGCCGTGATGGTGGCGACGATCCTGCTGGTCTCGATGGAGGTCCGGCACGAGCCGCCGCTGGTGAAGCTGTTCGCCGGGATCGGCTTCTTCTGGGTCGGGATCCTGTTCACGATGACGCTGGTGGATTACCTGTCGCGGGCGTAGCATTCTGCCGTGGTCGTGATCCGGGATAGCGCACTGTGAGTCCGTCTGACTTTCTCAACAGTCTTGACCCCCTCCGAGTCATTCCGGGGCCGCGCAGCGGAGCCCGGAATCCAGAAACTCAGGTGGGAGTTGATTGAAACGGCACGGTAGCCGTCTTGTTCTGCAAACCTCCGCGGTTCTGGATTCCGGGCTCCGCTGCGCGGCCCCGGAATGACTCGGAGGGGACCAGGTCCGCCGGAGCAAGCCGGGCAGCGTCCTGACTGCACATGCAAAGCAGCTGATGAAGGACTTTCTTGCGGAAGTCCGCGCCCTCCGCGGGGGAACGATATGATGGACGATCTGAAGATAGAGATCGGCGGTTCGGCCGAGGACATGGGACGTCGCTTCATCGACGCCTGGCACAGGGCCGAGCGAGGCGAGGTCGCCCCGGCGACCCACGGTCTCACCTTCGAGAACTGGGACGCCTTCGTGGCGACGCTCTCACCCGCCCGGATCGCGCTCCTTAGGCGGCTCGCCGCGGACGGACCGACCCCCTCCATCAACGCCTTGGCCTTGGCGCTTGGTCGCTCCTACCGCCGCGTCCACGATGACGTGACCGCGCTGCATGCCGCCGGTCTGATGGAGCGGACGGGCAGAACCGTTTCGCTGGCCGTCTCGACGGTCTCGGCCCATCTCGACCTGAATGCTGCCTGAGCCCGTCCCACGGTGCTGCGGCACCGCTTGCCGGTACAGGCTGAGCGTCGCCGTTCACTCCCCGCTCACCGCCGCCGCCCTATAACGGTCGCCATGTGCGAATTGCTCGGCATGAGCGCCAACGTCCCGACCGACATCCGCTTCAGCTTCGCCGGCCTCGCGCGCCGGGGAGGCGAGACCGGGCCGCATCAGGACGGCTGGGGCATCTCGTTCTACGAAGGCCGCGGCTGCCGCAGCTTCCACGATCCGGAGCCGAGCGCGCGCTCCGAGATCGCCCGGCTGTTGCGCCAATACCCGATCAAGAGCCGGATCGTGATCGCCCATGTCCGCCGGGCCAATCGCGGCCGGGTGACCCTGGAGAACACCCATCCGTTCAGCCGCGAGTTGTGGGGCCGCACCTTCACCTTCGCGCATAACGGCCAGCTCAAGGGGGTGAAGCGGCTGAAGCTCGGCCGCTTCAAGCCCGTCGGCACCACCGACAGCGAGCACGCCTTCTGCTGGATGCTGGGGGCGCTCGAAGAGCGCTGGAGTACGCTGCCCAAACCCACCCGCCTCGACGGGGCGGTGCGGGAGCTCTGCGCCGAGTTGCACGGGCTCGGGGTGTTCAACATGCTGCTCTCCGACAGCCGCACCCTCTACGCCCATTGCGGCAAGCGGCTCTGCACCCTGACCCGCCGGGCGCCCTTCGGCACCGCGACGCTGATCGACGAGGATTGGCGGGTGGATTTCGCGCAAGAGACCACGCCCGACGACATCGTGACCGTGGTGGCGACCCGCCCGCTCACCCGCGACGAGCGCTGGACCGACCTCGCGCCGGGCGAGGTGCTGGCCTTCCGCCTCGGCGTGCCGGACGGGGACGAGACCGGGGCCGGCGCGGGCGGTTGACGCAGCCCGTGACGCCGCGGCCCTATCGGTTCCGGTCCGTTTCGCTAAGCTCGCCCTTTCCGGTCGCGGCCCCCGGGCCCATCTTCCTGTAGGCAGGCAGACGCGAGAGCCATGACGCGAGACATCGTTCCGAATCCGTCGGCCCAGACCTCGTCGGCGCAGAACCCCTCTGCGGAAGACCGGCCCGGCCTGTCGGCCAGCATCCGGTCTCATCTCGGCACCCAGCTCCGGGCGACCTACGAGGCCCTGGGCGACGAGGACCCGGACAACCGGTTCGCCGAGCTGGTCGCCCGCCTGGAGGCGGCGCTGAAGGCCCAGGGCGAGGTCGTCCTGCCGGAATTCCGCGACGGGCTGCTGCAGGCGGTGCCCTCCTTGCGCGCCTTCGCGCTGTCGCTCACCAGCAACCCGGCCCGGGCCGACGACCTGGTGCAGGACACGTTGCTCAAGGGCTGGCAGCACAGGGCCCGGTTCCAGGCCGGCACCAACCTGAACGCCTGGCTGTTCACCATCCTGCGCAACATCTTCTACTCGGATCACCGCAAGCGGGTGCGCGAGGTCGAGGACCAGGACGGCTCCTACGCCGCGCGGCTCGCCACTGCGCCGCACCAGGGCGACCGGCTCGACGTCGAGGATTTGCAGAGCGCCCTCGCCAAGCTGCCGCCGGACCAGCGCGAGGCCCTGGTGCTCGTCGGCGCCGAGGGCGTCTCCTACGAGGAGGCGGCGGCGATCATGGGCTGCAAGGTCGGCACGGTGAAGAGCCGCGTCAGCCGCGCCCGCGGCCGCCTGGCGGAGCTTCTGGGCTACGACGAGGAAGATCTCGGCACCGACCGGCTGATCCAGTCGGCGATGCCGAAGGACGCGTGAGTCGCGCCCGGTACTCCTGCGGGGTTCAAGGCAAATTTTTCGGCCGGATCGATTGAACCGTTTCGCCCATGACGACGTTACCACCCCCGAAGAGCTGCCCCGCTCGACGGGGTGGACTGGACGAAACGGAGATCGACCCGATGAAGACCAAGACCTTCCTGGCCGCTGCTGCTCTCGCCCTCTCCCTGCCGATGGCTGCTCATGCGCAGGGCCTGATCGGTGGCGCCCAGCGCGGCGCCGAGGACGGCGCGGATGCGGCCGGTCCGGTCGGCGCGATCGTCGGCGGTGCCGTGGGTGCTGCGACGGGTGCCGTCGGCGGCCTGCTCGGCGTCGACGACCGTCCGCGCTTCCGCTCCTACGCCGTGCGCCAGCACCGTTCCTACGATTGGGACGGCGACGTCCGCGTCGGCACCGTGCTGCCCTCCTCGGGCGTGAGCTACTACGAGGTCCCGTCCGATTACGGCATCCGCGGCCGCCGCTACACAGTGGTCAACGATCGCGTCGTGCTGGTCGATCCGGGCACCCGCCGTATCGTGCAGGTCATCGACTAACACTTTCACCGACCAAGGTTTGCGAGCGCGCCGCCCTCGGGCGGCGCAGCCCTCATCCTCGGACAAGCCCCGGCCTCGCGCCGGGGCTTTTTCGTTGCCGGAGCGGGCCGCTCTCCGCCAGACCCTGCTTCGATTCCTGCAACAAAACCGGGTCCATCATCGTTCTACTTGTCTGATGGCGAAGGTGAATTGCTCCCTGCGCCGCGAAACCTCAGCGATACGGATTCCGATGCCCTCCGACCCGTACGAGAATCACGACGCCGCGCTGCCCCCGCCGGTGCGCGACCACCTCGGCCAGCAGCTCCGCTCGGCCTACAACGCCGAGGCCGCGAAGCCGGACTACCTCGGCGATCCGAGCCTGCCGCCGGAATTCACGCCGCAGCTGCGCCGTCTCGAAACCCGCTTCAAGGCCCACGACACCGGCCGCGAGGCGGTGGCGGACGCGCTCAAGGATATCCTGAGCGACCCGCCGGGGAAGCGGTGAGCGCGCCCGTGAGTTGGGTCGACCGATTCGACACCCTCCGCGTCATCCCGGGGCCGCGACAGCGGAACCCGGGATCCATAACCGCCGACGATACAGGACGAAGCGGAACGCGATCCGCCTGACCTGGCATCCTCGGCGGTTATGGATCCCGGGTTCTCGCCTTGCGGCGAGCCCCGGGATGGCGTGGAGCGTGGGAATTCGAGGCTGTTCTTCTCTGCCTTACCGCCGCGCCGCCAGCAGATCCCGGATTTCCGTCAGGATCTTCACGTCGGCCGGATCATCCTTCTTCACCTCCTCGCGCCGGACCAGCTGGTTCATGCCGCGGATCACCAGGAACAGCACGAAGGCGACGATCAGGAAGTTGAGCGCTACGGTGATGAACTGGCCGTAGCCGAGCACCGCGCCCTGCTTCTTGGCCTCGGCATAGGCCAGCCCGGTCTGCACCTTCGAGGAGAGCGGCAGGTAGTAGTTCGAGAAATCGAGCCCGCCGGTGATCGCCCCCACCGTCGGCATGATGACGTCCTGCACCAGCGAGGTGACGATGGCCCCGAAGGCCGCACCGATCACCACGCCGATCGCGAGGTCGACGACGTTGCCGCGCAGGGCGAACTTCTTGAATTCCTCGAGCATGTCGGGTCTCCTCGCGGGCGCCGATTGGCGCGCCCGCTCACACAGCCAAGCTGGGGCGCGATCGCCCGAGGGGGAGTCGTCCGATGGCGGATTGGGATGCGGGCCAGTACCTGAAATTCGCCGATGAGCGCACGCGGCCGGCCGCCGACCTGTTGGGCCGGGTGCCGCTCTCCGCCCCGGCCCGGGTGGTCGACCTCGGCTGCGGGCCCGGCAACAGCACCGCGCTCCTCGCCGCACGCTTCCCCACGGCCACGATCACCGGCCTCGATTCCTCGCCCGCGATGCTGGAGGAGGCGCGGCGCACGCTCCCGGGCGTCACCTTCGTCGAGGCCGACCTCGCCGCCTGGGAGCCGGAGACGGCGCCCGACCTGATCTTCGCCAACGCCGTGCTGCAATGGCTGCCTGACCATGCCCGCCTGTTGCCGCGCCTCGCCGGCTTCCTGGCGCCGGGCGGCTGCCTCGCCGTACAGATGCCGGACAACCTCGACGAGCCGTCGCACCGGGTGATGCGCGAGGTGGCGCAGGAGCCGCCGTTCCGCAACGCGCTCGCCGGCGCGGCCGGCGCCCGCACCGCGCTCGGCTCGTTCCAGGATTACGATGCGTGGCTGTCGCGGGCGGGCTGCACGGTCGATCTGTGGCGCACGGCCTACGTCCACCCGCTGCAAGGGCACCGCGGCATCGTCGAGTGGGTGCGCTCCACGGGCTTGCGGCCGTTCCTGGCGCCCCTGAGCACCGAGCAGCGGGCCGAGTACCTCGCCCGCTACGAGGCGGCGTTGCGCCGGGCCTATCCGGCGCAAGGTGACGGGCGGGTGCTGCTCCCGTTTCCGAGGCTGTTCATCGTGGCGCGGCGGGCCTGACCGGGCGCGCTGATCGCCTGGGTCGGGATCTCCTCGACCGATCTTGCGTATGCTCTCCCACCCGCAACCTCATCCTGAGGTGCGAGTGAAACGAGCCTCGGAGGAGGCCTCCAGAAGTCCCCACGATTCCTGGAGCTCTCCTTCGAGGCCCACTTCGTGGGCACCTCAGGATGAGGTTGTGGGTAGGAGAGGCGAGGCAATCATCCGTAACGAGCACTTTGCCGGCCAGACAGGCCCTCAGCCCGCCGTCGCCTCGTCGCTCGGCGGCAGAGGCGCCTGCGCCGCCTCGGCCTTCAGCTTGCGCCGGTACTGGTTGGCGCCGATCGGGATCGCCACGAGATAACCGAGGCTGAGCAGCGCCAGGATCTCGAACGGGAAGCTGATCAGGAGCCCGAACGCCGCCACCGTCACGACGAAGATCGGCAGCACGTATTCCCGCGGCACCCGCTTGCCGACGGTCTTGCCCGAGAAGGTCGGCACCGTGGAGATGACGAGGAGCGCGATCACCAGCGTGTAGATCAGCGCCACCGGCGCGAGGCCCGGCGCCATCTCGAAGCCGAGGAAGTGCAGGTAGAGCGGCAGCATCACCGTCAGCGCGCCGGCCGGGGCCGGCATGCCGACGAAGAAATCCTTCTTCCATTCCGGCCGGTTGGGATCGTCCAGCATCACGTTGAAGCGGGCGAGCCGCAGGGCCATCGCGATGGCGAAGATCAGGGCGACGATCCAGCCGAGCTGCTTCAGGTTGTGCAGCACGAAGCTGTAGAGGATCAGCGCCGGGGCGCAGCCGAAATTGACGAAGTCGGCGAGCGAGTCGAGTTCGGCGCCGAAGCGCGAGGTGCCCTTGAGCAGGCGCGCCACCCGTCCGTCGACGCCGTCGAGCACCGCGGCGGCGATGATCGCGATCACCGCCGGCTCGAACTTGCCCTCGAAGCCGAAGCGCACGGCGGTGAGCCCGAGGCAGACCGCCATCAGGGTAATCATGTTGGGGATGATCATCCGCACCGGCACCGGCTTGAACCGGCGCGGTTTGGGCTCGTTCGGCTCCGGCGCGAAGGGCGGGAAGAGGTCGTCCATGGCGGGTCCCTCCCCTGTCAGGTGCGGCGGAACTGCCGCACCGGGCCGGTCCCGCGCAGGTCAGCAAGCACGGTCTCGCCCGCCACCGCCTTCTGGCCGAGGCCGACCAGCACCCGCGTGCCCGCCGGCAGGTAGACGTCGACCCGCGAGCCGAAGCGGATCAGGCCGAACCGGTCGCCGACGGTGAGGTCGTCGCCGGGCTTGACCCAGTCGACGATGCGGCGCGCGACCAGGCCGGCGATCTGCACCACGCCGATCCGCACCGGCTCGCCGTTCTGGCGGGTCTCGATCACGAGCCCGTTGCGCTCGTTGTCCTCGCTCGCCTTGTCGAGCTCGGCGTTGAGGAAGAGGCCCGGGGTGTAGTGGACCTGGTCGATGCGGCCGGTGACCGGGACCCGGTTCACGTGGCAATCGAACACATTCATGAACACCGAGATCCGCAGCATCGGCACGGAGGGCAGGTCGAGCTCGGAGGGCGGCAGCACGGTGCTGATCAGGTTCACCCGTCCGTCCGCCGGCGAGATCACCAGGCCGTCGCCGACCGGCACGATCCGCTCGGGATCGCGGAAGAAGTAGCAGACCCACAGCGTCAGCAGCAGGAAGATCCAGCCGAGGAACTGCACGAAGGTGCCGGCGAGCACCGTCAGCACGATGCCGATCGCGATGAAGGGATAGCCCTCCTTGTGGATCGGCACCAGCACGCGGCGGATCGTCTCGAACAGGTCGGTCATGAGTCCTCGGGTGCGTCCTCGGGCCTTGTCGGCCGCGAGCGGCCGGTTTCTGCGCCCGCGGATGGCAGGCGCATGGCTTCACGTCAATTGTCAGATCGGCGCGGGACGCCTCACGACAGAGCGGCGGGCTCGGGCGCCTTCGCCACCGGGCCCGGGATCTCCCCCGGCTCCAGATGCGTGCGCAGGCTCGGCCCTTCTTGCGCCTCCGCGCGCTTCAGCGCCTCGCGGGCCGCGTCCGCCTCGCGCTGGCGGTTCCACATCGCCTCGTAGACGCCGCCCTGGGCGAGCAGCGCCAGGTGGGTGCCGCGCTCGGCGATGCGGCCCTGGTCGAGGACGATGATCTCGTCGGCGCCGACCACGGTCGAGAGGCGGTGGGCGATGACGAGGGTGGTGCGGCCCCGGCTCACCCGGTCGAGGGCGTCCTGGATCTCGCGCTCGGTGAAGGAATCGAGCGCCGAGGTCGCCTCGTCGAGGACGAGGATCGGCGGCCCCTTCAGGATGGTGCGGGCGATGGCGACGCGCTGCTTCTCGCCGCCTGAGAGCTTCAGGCCGCGCTCGCCCACTGGCGTGTCGTAGCCCTCCGGCAGGGCGGCGATGAACCGGTCGATCTGGGCGAGGGTTGCGGCCTCGCGCACCTCGTCCTCGGAGGCCTCCCAGCGGCCGTAGCGGACGTTGTAGCCGATCGTGTCGTTGAACAGCACCGTGTCCTGCGGCACCATGCCGATGGCGGCGCGCAAGCTGTCCTGCTTCACCGCCGCGATGTCCTGCCCATCGATCGTGATGCGGCCCGATTGCGGCTCGTAGAACCGGAACAGCAGGCGCGACAGGGTGGATTTTCCGGCGCCGGACGGCCCGACGATCGCGACCGTGCGCCCCGCCGGCACCGTGAAGCTGATGCCGCGCAGGATCGGCCGCTCCGGCACGTAGGCGAAGTGCACGTCCTCGAACCGCACCACCGCGTCGGTGACCGCGAGCGGCGCGGCGCCCGGTCGGTCGGCGATCTCCGGGTTGCGGTGCAGGATCTTGAACATGTCGTCGATGTCGATCAGGGCCTGCTTGATCTCGCGGTAGATCATGCCCATGAAGTTGAGCGGCATCGAGAGCTGCACCAGCATGGTGTTGACCAGCACGAAGCCGCCGATCGTCGCCCGCCCGGCCATGATGTCGCGGGCGGCGAGCCACATGACCACGCTCATGCCGATCGTGAAGATCACCGCCTGCCCGGCGTTGAGCACCGCGAGCGAGACGTAGGTCTGGGTCGAGGCTTTCTCGTAGCGCGCCATCGACTGATCGTAGCGCTCGGTCTCGCGCCTTTCCGCGCCGAAGTACTTCACCGTCTCGTAGTTGAGCAGCGAATCGACCGCCTTGGTGTTGGCGTCGGTGTCGGAATCGTTCATCCGCCGGCGGATGGCGATGCGCCACTCGGTGGCCTTGTAGGTGTAGCCGAGATAGGCCGCCACCATCACCAGCACGACGAGCGAATAGGAGAGGCTGAACTCGTAGGCGAGCGTGCCGAGCACCAGCAGGAACTCGACGATGGTCGGCACCAGCGTCAGCACCATCAGGCGCGAGAGTTCCTCGATGCCGTTGCGCCCGCGCTCCAGCACCCGGGTTAGGCCGCCGGTCTTGCGCTCGAGGTGGAAGCGCAGGGACAATTGGTGCATGTGCCGGAAGGTCTGGAGCGCCAGGCGCCGCACCGCGTGCATCGCCACCTTGGCGAACAGCCCGTCGCGGACCTGGGTCAGCAGCGCCATGGCGATCCGGGTCGCGCCGTAGAGCGCGATCATCAGGGCCGGCGCGGCCCAGATCCCGGTCGGGACCGCCTCCTCCTTGCCGCCGACCACCGCCACGAGCGCGTCGGTCGCCCACTTGAAGGTGAACGGCATCGCCAGGGTAACCACCTTGGCGACGAGCAAGAGGCCGAAGGCGATGAAGACGCGGCGCTGCAGGTCGGGCCGGCCATGGGGCCAGAGATAGGGCCACAGGCGGCGGTAGGTGGCGACGAGGCCAGGCCGCTCGGGCTCGGCCGAAGAATTCGGATCAGTGGACAAGGGCCGGTTCCGGACGGATTTTCGCGCCGCATATAGGTCATGACCGAACGACGGGACAGCGCGCCCGACGCGGCCCGGACCTGCGGCGGACTTGTCGGTACGGCGGCAAGGCCCGGAAACAAGGCCCTGGAAACCCGCGCGACATGTCGGCGAAACCCGCCTAGAACGGCGGCATTCCGGCCGCGCAGGCCTCGCGCGTCCCCTCCCCTGTCGTCATGCCCGGATCGTCCATGCTGCTCCCGTCCTCCCGCGATGTTCGGCGCCCGCGCACCGGTCCGGCCCTGCTGCCCGTGCACGCGCCCCCGTCCTGGGGCGGGGATGCGACGGTGGCCGTGCTCGAACGCTGCCTCGCGCGCTGGCGCCGCTACGAGGCCGAGACCGTCGATCCGGCGGTCTCGCCCCACGACGACATGCTGGTCGACACGCCGGAGGGCCGGGCGCATTACCGCCATGTCGGGCTCTCGGCCCTGCGCCTGATCACCGAGGCGATGCTCCTGACCGGGCGCACCGATCCGCGGCGCATCCTCGACCTGCCCTGCGGCGGCGGGCGGGTGACGCGCCACCTGGTGACATTCTTCCCCGAGGCGGAGATTTCGGTCGCCGACCTCGACGCCCGCAAGGTGGCGGACGTGGTGGCGCAGTTCGGCGTGACCGAGATCGCGAGCAGCAAGGATTTTTCCGCCCCCCTGCCCGGCGCCTACGACCTGATCTTCGTCGGCTCGCTGGTCACGCATTTCGACGCGCCGCTCTTCGCCCGGGCGGTGAACGTGATGATCGACGCGCTCGCCCCCGGCGGCGTGCTGGTCCTGACCTCGGCCGGGCGCAACTGGGCCGCGCTCGCGGGCGTGCAGGACCGCGACGCGGGGCTGGTGCCGCTGCGCTGGTGGCGGGCGGCGCTGGCGCTCGTCGGCGGGAAGAAGGCCTCGCACCGCCTGCGCGTGCTGGAGAGCGACTACGCCCGGCACGGCTTCGGCTACACCGAGGTGCGGAGCTGGACGAAGCTCTACGGCCAGAGCTACGGCGGCAGCTTCGCGGCGCCGTCCTGGCTGATGCGGGTGGTCGAGGAGCGGAACGACGCCCTGGTGATCGGCCTCAAGGAGCGCGGCTTCGACAACCTCCTCGACGCGACGCTGATCCAGCGGGCGGGCTGAGGCAGCCGGACGGCCAGGCGCCTGTTCGATACAGCTCTCAAACCCTCGATGTCATCTCGGGGCCGCGCAGCGGAACCCGGGATCCATAACCGCCGAGGCTTCAGGACGACGCGGAGCGCTGCCCGCCTTTTTTAGGCACCGTCGGCGGTTATGGATCCCGGGTTCTCGGCAAGCCTCGCCCCGGGATGACGAGGAGGAGACGATACTGTTCGTTCAGTCGAACAGGCTCTCACCCGCGACTCTCCGGCTCCCGCGACTGGGGCCCCTCGCCCGGCAGCACGAAGACCTGGCCAGGATAGATCCGGTTCGGGTCGCGGATCTGGCGCTGGTTGGCGTCGAAGATCACCGTGTAGCGCAGGCCCTTGCCGTAGGCCCGGCGGCTGATGCTCCACAGGTTGTCGCCACGGGTGACCTTCGCGGTGCTGATGCCGGGCACGAACACCGTGCCGGACTCGGCGGCAGTCTGCGCCGCCTCCGCGCCCGGCGCCCCGGCGGGGGCCAAGGCCGTGGCCGTCGCGCCCGCGGGCGGAACGGCGGCGGAGGGCGCCGCCGCGACCACGGGGCCGCCCGACGGCGCGCCGCGCATCAGGGGCTGGCGCGCCGGCATCTCGGCCGCGCCGGTGACGGCCGGTCCGAGCGTCGGCGGCACCGCGAAGGCGGTCTCGGCGCGGGTCTTGACCGAGCCGGTGGCGGGATCGACCTGATCGATCCTCACCCGGTAGTCGCCGGGCTTGACCCCGCGCCCGATCGTGAAGGCGACGCGACCGTCCGGCCCCGCCTGGCCGGGCGCCACCAGCGTGTCGTTGAGGTAGAGCCGCAGGTCCGCCTTGGGCGCTCCCTGCGCGGTGACGTAGAGCCGCCCGCCGGGCTCGGCATCGACGCCGACGACCTTGACCGGCTGGGGACCGGCCGGGGGCCTGGCCTCGACCTTGGCCTGGGCCTCGGTCTTGGCGTCGACCTTGGCGGGCTCCGGCAACGAGAGCACCGCGGTCGGCTGGCCCGGCACCGTCACGGCGACGAGGGGCTTGGTGCGGCGGTCCTGCGCCACCACCACCACGGCGCTGGCGCGGCTCGAGGCCGTGGCGCCGTCCGCCGCGGTGCTGCGCAGGGTGATCTCATGGCTGCCCGGCGGCAGGGACGGCGGCACCAGGGCGAAGTTGCCGGCCCCGTCGGCCCGTGTGCGGGCGAAGGGCTGGCCGTCGCGCAAAACCTCGACCTCGGCCCCGGGCCGGCTGCGCCCGGCGAGCACGCTCGCCCCGTCGGGCTCGACCCGGATGACGTCGAAGGACGGAGCATCGCTCCCCGCGACGGGCACCTCGGGCTTCGCCGGCAGGGCGGCGAGGGGCGTCACGGCCGGCGCCGGCGCGGTCGGCGCGGTCGGCACCGGATCCGGCCCCGTCTCCGGCGTGTCGAGCGAGAACAGCCGCGTGCCGCTCGCCGCGACGCCGATGAGCACGAACCCGGCGACGAGGCCGACGGCCGCGAGGACGATTCCCCTGCGCAACTCGCTCGTCCGCAACTCCGTCGTCATGGCGCACCACTCCCGCTCAGGGGTCCTCCAGGCCGATGGCCTCGCGCCGCGCGACCTTTCGCCTCCGGTCGACACGCCCACGCCATCGCCATCATAGTAACAGGACTGGCGGGGCGAGACCACGCGGCGCGCAGCGCGCGGCTCGGCCGGAAACTTGCGTGACACCAGCCGGTTTCGGCTGCGAACGGTGCGGAGACTCGATGCGGACGGTTTGCGTGTATTGCGGCTCGGGGTTCGGCACCGATCCGGTCTTCGAGGCGACGGCGCGGGCGCTGGGGCGCCACCTGGCCGAGGCCGGCATCGCGCTCGTCTATGGCGGCGGCAATGTCGGGCTGATGGGCACGGTGGCGCGAGCGGTGCTCGACCATGGCGGCCACGTGACCGGCATCATCCCGGACTTCCTGAAGTCGCGCGAGCGGATGCTCGACGACGTGCAAGAGACCATCGTGGTCTCCGACATGCACACCCGCAAGAAGCTGATGTTCGACCGCTCCGACGCCTTCGTGGCCCTGCCGGGCGGTATCGGCACCCTGGAGGAGCTGGTCGAGCAGATGACCTGGTCGCAGCTCGGCCAGCACGCCAAGCCGATCCTGCTGCTCTCGGTGGCCGATTTCTGGGCCCCGTTCCTCGCCCTCCTCGACCACATGCGCCGCACCGGCTTCATCCGCGAGGGCCTGGACCTCAGCTACCTCGTGGCCGAGGAACCGGATCAGGTGGTGCCGATGCTGCGCGAGGCGGTGCGTCGGGCAGGCCCGCGGCCGGAGGCTGAGGCGCTGATCGAGGAGAAGTTCTGAAGCCGGCGACGGCTCGTCGAGGACTCTGCCGTCGTCGTTCCGGGATCGATGGCGGCGGTTTTCACGATCCCTCCCACCCGAGACCTCGTCCTGAGGTGCCGCGTAGCGGCCTCGAAGGAGGCCTCCAGAGATCGCTGCGGGTCCTGGAGCCCTCCTTCGAGGCTCTCTTCGCTCACACCTCAGAATGAGCTCTCGGGTGGGATCAAACGTGTCACGTCACGAGGAGACCATCTTGACCACGACCCCGGACGCGAAGCCCCCGAACGACGGGCTGCCCTACCGCCTGATCACCGGCAAGGACGACGCCCAGTTCTGCCGCCGGATCTCGGAGGCGCTGGCCCTCGGTTACAAGCTCTACGGCTCGCCCGCCTGCACCTTCAACGGCACGGATGTGATCGTGGCGCAGGCGATCGTCTGGCCGGCGGCCGTCAAGGAGTGAGAGGGCGGCCTGAAGGGAGGCGCCGCCCTTCAGGCCTCATCGTTGGACCGGATGTGGTGCTCCTACTGCCCCACCGTCCAGCTCGTCGTCCCGTCCTTGTTGTCCTTCACCGTCACCCCGAGGGCCGTGAGCGCGCCGCGGATCCGGTCGGATTCCGCCCAGTCCTTGCGGGCCCGGGCCTCCTTGCGCTCAGCGATGAGCCGTTCCACCGCCGCGGCATCGACGCCGGAGGCCGCCACCGCCGCCTGCTCGCGCGCGGTCTTGGTCTGGCCGAGCAGCCCGAGCAGGCCGGCGCCGGCCCTGAGCGAAGCCGGATCGTCGAGGCGGTGCACCTCGCCGAGCGCCGCCGGGGTGTTGAGGTCGTCGAGCAGCGGCTCGAGCACGCTGTCGGGCGCCGGGCCGGGGCTCGCGTCGCCGGCGGCGTCGTACCAGCGGTCGAGGGTGCGGCTCGCCTCCTCCAGGCCGCGGAGCGTCCAGTCGATCGGCTGGCGGTAATGGGTGCGCAGCATGGCGAGGCGCACGACCTCGCCGGGCCAGTCCGCCAGCACCTCGCGCAAGGTGACGAAGTTGCCGAGCGACTTCGACATCTTCTCCCCCTCGACCTGCAGGAAGCCGTTGTGGAGCCAGATGTTGGCCATCACCGGCGTACCGAAGCAGCAGCGGGATTGGGCCACCTCGTTCTCGTGGTGGGGAAACACCAGGTCGATGCCGCCGGCATGGATGTCGAAGGTCTGGCCGAGATGCTTCCAGGCCATGGCCGAGCACTCGATGTGCCAGCCCGGCCGCCCCGGGACCGCGATCCCGGCCGGCGAGGCCCAGGACGGCTCCCCGGGCTTAGAGGGCTTCCACAGCACGAAGTCGAGGGGCGAGCGCTTGTAGGGCGCGACGTCGACCCGGGCGCCGGCCTCCATCTCGTCGAGGGGGCGGCGCGACAGCGCGCCGTAATCGGGCATCGAGGGCACGTCGAACAGCACGTGGTTCTCGGCGACGTAGGCGTGGCCGGCCCGCACCAGCCGGTCGATCAGCGCCGTCATCTCGACGATGTGGTCGGTCGCCCGCGGCTCGATCATCGCCGGGGGTTGTCCCGCCACGTTGACGTCCTCCGGCAGCAGGATGCCGAGGCGGCGGATGTCGTCGTGGAACTGCGCCAGCGTGCCGTCGGTGAGCTCGCGGATGGTGATGCCGCGCTCGGCCGCCCGGGCGTTGATCTTGTCGTCCACGTCCGTGACGTTGCGGGCGTAAGCAACCGCCTCCACCCCGTAGACGTGGCGCAGCAGGCGGAACAGCAGGTCGAAGACGATCAGCGGCCGGGCGTTGCCGATATGGGCCGCGTCGTAGACGGTCGGGCCGCAGGCATACATCCGCACCCGGCCCGAATCGATCGGCCGGAGCGGCTCCTTGGCCCGGGAGAGCGTGTTGTAGAGGCGCAACAGCGAGGCCATGAAACACCTGCGGAACGGGGTCGGGCCGGGCCGCCGCGCGGGGCTCCGGCCGAGGTTCTAAGTCGTTGCCGGGTCGAGGATCGGACCCGGCTTTGCCGGTCTCCGGACGCCGCCGGCGCGGACGACCGGGCGGCCGCCTGTTGCACGGGTGAGACGCCGCGGAGGGCGGATCCGGGTTAGCCCAATTCCGCGAGCAATTCGAGACGGCAGACGAGGCGGGGCGCAAAGCCCTGGCGGACCCTGCGTAATCGGCCCACTCGCATGATGCGTAGAGAGATTGTTTACCACCCACGCCCAGTGTCGGGCCGGAGCCGGATGCCGACGGCTCCGATCAGAAGGTTTGCCCCATGCGTCGCACCCTCGCCGTCCTCAGCGCCCTCGGTGTCCTGGTCTCCGCCGCCGTGCCGGCGCTGGCCGCATCGCAGACGCCCGGCGTGGAGAAGACCTTCCTGATCCCCTCCAGCGACGGCTACGGCGTCGCCGAGTGCCTGACCACCGGCGGCGAGTGCGGCCAGGTGGTGGCGGATGCCTGGTGCGAGTCGCAAGGCTACGCCAAGTCGGCCTCGTTCGGCATCGCCGCTCAGGATGAGTATACCGGCGCGATCGAGGCGGCCCCGGCCGTGAAGACCTCGGACCGCCCGATCCGGATCACCTGCCGGGATTGACGTGGGGGATCCCCAAACATCCATCGTTGCAGAAACAAGACCAATCCCGTCCCGCCCGCGACCTCATCCTGAGGTGCCGGAGCGCAGCGGAGGCCTCGAAGGAGGCCTCCAGAAGCCTCCATGGTCGCTGGAGGCCTCCTTCGAGGCCCACTGACGTGGGCACCTCAGGATGAGGTGGTGGATGGGATCAATGCAAGAATCAGTGAGGCTCGGCCTCGCACGATATCGCAGGCCGCTCCACCCGGCACATGTGCTTCATCCGCAGGCACAATGACACGCTGGCGCGCCGCCCGGGCCGCGCTATCTCGGATCGCACGAACCGACGACCGGGACAGCAGGCGGGAGTGAGCAGGATGATCCGAAGCGTCATCATCGCCGCGGTCCTGATGCCGGGCTTGGCGCTCGCCGCCCCGCGGAGCCGCGAGCCCGTCGGCCCGGTCGTCCCCGGCCTGCCCGGCTCCGATTGCCGGATGTGGTCCCCGTTCGATCACGACGTCGTCGGCTCCGCGCCGCGCCCGGGCGCCCGTCCGGTGCGGGCCGCGAGCGGCTGGGGCGGCACCGCCTACGGCTACGGCACCGGCGGCGCCTCGGCCTCCGGTGCGGTCGCGTTCCCGGCCGACAGCGCGGCGGAGTGCGACATCGGCGAGCTGACCTTCGGCCGCGCCGGGCTCGACATCCTGCCGCGCTGAGCCCGGCTCAGGTGCCCGGCTGGCCGTGCACCGCCTTGTAGAAGAAGTCCTTCCACTCCTTCGGCCGGTTCTTCAGCACCCCGGCCTTCACCAGGTGCTCAGCCTGCAGCATCGTGCCGTAGGGCGTGGTCGAGAACACGACGCCGGGCTGCTTCATCATCGCGACGAGCTCGTCGGGCTCGAACTTCTCCTTGGTCGCCCCGAGATAGAGCTCGGCCGCCCGCTTCGGGTCGTCGCGGATCAGCGCGTTGGCCTCGTCGATGGCGGCGAGCACCGCGGCGGTGGTCTTCGGGTTCTGCTCCATGAACTTGCCGCGGCCGAACACGATGGCGTTGCTCAACGGCCCCCCGACCACGTCGTAGGAGTTGAGCACGACGTGGATCTTCGGGTCCTTCAGCTCGATCTGCTGGTAGGGCGGCAGCGAGAAGTGGCTGTTGACCTCGCTGGTGCCCCCGAGCAGCGCGCCGACCGCGTCGGGATGGCCGAGCTGGATGGTGATCGCGTCGAGCTTGTTGCGGCCGGCCTCGCCGAACTGCCGCTCGGCGGCAATCTGCAGCATCACGGCCTGGGCGGAGACCTTGACGGTCGGCACCGCGATCCGGTCCTTGGCCGAGAAGTCGGCCAGCGTCTTCACCGCCGGGTTGCGGGTGACGAGCATCATCGGCGCGCCGGCCGAGGCGGCGAGCCCCTTCACCTCGCCGCGGGTGCGGTCCCAGGCGAGCAGCAGGTTGGTGGCGCCGCTGGTGACGAAATCGACGTTGCCCGAGATCAGCGCGTCGACCGAGGCGCCGCCGCTCGTCAGCGTGACCCAGCTCACCTTCACGTCGCCGAGGCCGGCAGCCGCGACGTGCTTCTCGACCAGGCGCTGCTGCTCGGCCAGCACCATCGGCATGTAGATCAGGCCGGGCTGGCGGGTGAAGCGGACCTCTCCGGTCTCGGCATTCACGGGCGAGGCGGCGAGGCCGAGGACGACGGCCAGCGCGCCGACGGCGCGCCTGAGGAACGGCATGGGCGGATGCTCCCTGTTTCCCGGCCCATGTCCGGACGCTCGGGAACGAGCACCCGCCGGGACCGTGTCAGGGGGCCAGGGTCCGGAAATGACCCGGATACGTCAAGCCGCGACGAAGGAAGGGGGGTATCGTCAGGCCGAGACGGCGGAGCCGGATTCGGTCCGGGCCTGCGCGGCGCGGCTGCGGTTCGCCACCATGCGGTCGTGCAGGCGGATGATCGTGCGCGAGCCGGTGCTGGTGAAGGCGAAGGGCAGGAGGCCGTGCACCAGACAGGCGAGGCCGCCGGCGATCATGCTGAGGCCGAAGCTGGTGGCGACGCCCATATGCTCGACATAGGTCTCGCCGACGGCGGCCGGGTGCTCGGAGAAGGACAGCTTCGACATGGGAACCTCGGGCGAATCGGGGTCTCGAAAGGCACCTTGAAAATCGCACGAAGCCCGCGCAGACGGATTGCGAAATTTGCCTGCACCCCGCATGTTCGCGCAAACAGATTGCGTGAATTCGCGAGAGGTCGAAAAATTTTCGCGTGGACGAGTTCGACCGAAAAATCCTGTTGTGCCTGCAGGAGAACGCGGCCGATTCGCTTGAGGCGATCGCCGCCCGGGTCGGCCTGTCGGCCTCGCCGTGCTGGCGGCGGATCCAGAAGCTGGAGGCGCAAGGGGTGATCCAGCGTCGGGTGGCGCTCCTCGATCCCGAGCGGATGCGGGTCGGCGTCACGGTGTTCGTCTCGGTACGCACCAACCGCCACACCGCCGACTGGGCCGAGCGCTTCTGCGCCGCCGTGGTCACGATCCCGGAGGTGGTCGAGTTCTACCGCATGAGCGGCGAAACCGATTACCTGCTGCGCATTGTGGTGCCCGACATCGCCGCCTACGACCGGGTCTACAAGCGGCTGATCCAGTCGGTCGACCTCTACGACGTCAGTTCGGCCTTCGCGATGGAGCGGATCAAGTACACGACGGCATTGCCGGTGACTTACGCTGAGTAATATTCCGGAAAAACTGGTTCGAATTATCTATATTTCCATTATCCATCCAGACCTCGACCTCATCCTGAGGTGCTGCCGCTTGCGGCAGCCTCGAAGGAGACCTCCATGGGCCGCAGAGACTTCTGGAGGGCTCCTTCGAGGTCAGTCGATCTTCGATCGACTGACACCTCAGGATGAGGTCGTGGGTTAGGAGGAGATGCTCATTGTGGCTGAGCAGCTTCGAGAGAAACGCTCGACGCGACGGCGCGGGTCTGGCCTGCGCTCGGCGCCGGTTGCTTTCTGAGCCCATCGGTTTAGCTGCGCAAAAAAGGCCTCCACGCCAAGTTCCCCCGAGAAGAGCCACCATGACGACCTCCCGGACGACGCGCCGTCCCCTTGTGATCGCCGCCGTGATGGCCGCGATGGCGATGGTGGCGATCGAGGCGACGATCATCTCGACGGCGATGCCGGGCATCGTCGGCGAGCTCGGCGGGCTGTCGCTCTACGCCTGGGTCTTCTCCGGCTTCCTCCTCACCCAGACCGCCGCCACGATCGTGTTCGGCAAGCTCGCCGACATCCACGGCCGCAAGCCCGTGTTGCTCACCGGCATCGCGGTGTTCCTCGCGGCCTCGGTGCTGTGCGGCTTCGCCTGGTCGATGCCGGCGATGATCGCCTTCCGGCTGATCCAGGGCATCGGCGCGGGCGCCATCCAGCCCGTCGCGCTCACCATCGTGGGCGACCTCTACACCGCGCAGGAGCGCGGGCGGATCCAGGGCTTCCTCGCCAGCGTCTGGGCGATCTCGGCGGTGGTCGGGCCGGTGGCGGGCGGCTTCATCATCGCGCATGCCTCGTGGTCGTGGATCTTCTGGATCAACCTGCCGGTCGGCGTCGTCGCCTCGGGCCTGTTCATCGCCTTCCTGCACGAGGGCGAGCGGCGCGAGCGCCGGCCGGTCGACGCGGCGGGCGCCGCCCTGTTCACCCTCACGGTGGCGGCGCTGATGGTGGCGCTGACCGAGGCCGGCGAGGCGCGCTGGCCGGTCGCCGGCCTCGCCGCCGGGCTCGGCCTCGTCGCGGCCGTGCTGCTGGCCGTCCAGGAGCGCCGGGCGCGGGAGCCGGTGATCGACGCCTCGCTGTGGCGGCGCCGGCCGATCGCCGCCGCCAACGGCACGTCGCTGCTGGCCGGCATGGCGCTCATCGGGCTCACCACCTTCCTGCCGATGTATGTGCAAGGCGTGCTCGGGCAGACGCCGATCGTCGCCGGCATGGCGCTCACCGTCATGGTGCTCGGCTGGCCGATGGGGGCGACGCTCGCGGCGCGCTCCTTGAACCGCTTCAGCCTGCGCCGCATCCTGATCACCGGCAGCCTGATGCTGCCGCTCGGGGCCATCGCCATCGTGACGCTGCAGCCCGGCAGCCACCCGGTCCAGGCCGGGATCGGCTCGCTGGTCATGGGCTTCGGCATGGGGCTGGTCAGCAACGCGTCCCTGATGCTGATCCAGGAGATCGTGCCCTGGACCCAGCGCGGCAGCGCCACGGCCTCGAACATCTTCTCGCGCAACCTCGGCAGCACGCTCGGCGCCACGGTGTTCGGCGCGGTGCTCAACCACGGGCTCGCGGCCTCGGGCAGCACCGTCACGGCGGACAGCCTGCAGCAGGCGCTCGCGGCGGGCGGCCTGCCGGGCGAGGCCGAGACCGTGCGCCAGGTCCTGCAGCACGCCCTGCACCAGACCTTCTGGGCGGTGCTGCTGTTCTCCGCGGCGGCCTTCGCCACCGCGCTCCTCGTGCCGCACATCACCCTCGGGCGCGCCCGCGAGGTGCCGGCGGAGTGATCGTCCCTCAGGGCCTGTTTGAGTGGTGAAGACGCTGCCGCGAGGCAATCTTCTATCTCACCCACGACCTCATCCTGAGGTGCCGCGTAGCGGCCTCGAAGGAGACTTCCAGTTTCCTCGGAGACTTCTGGAAGCCTCCTTCGAGGTCAGTCGATTGTCAATCGACTGACACCTCAGGATGAGGTCGTGGGTGGGGTGGAATTCTACCGAGCAATCATACAGGCTCTCAGGAGGCGCGGGCCCGCGGATGCGCCGAATCGAACGCGTCGAGCAGGCGGGCGGCGTCGACCTTGGTGTAGACCTGCGTCGTCGCCAGGGAGGCGTGGCCGAGCAACTCCTGGATCGCCCGCAGGTCGCCCTGACGGCCGAGCAGGTGGCTGGCGAAGGAGTGGCGGAGCGCGTGCGGCGTCGCGGTGTCGGGCAGACCGAGCGCCCCGCGCATCGACGCGACGGCGAGCTGCACGATGCGCGGCGAGAGCGGTCCGCCCTTGGCGCCGACGAAGAGCGGGCCCTCCGCCGGCAGGCGATAGGGGCAGAGCTTCAGGTACTCCGCCACCGCGGCCTGGACCTGGGGGATCACCGGCACGCTGCGGGTCTTCTGGCCCTTGCCGACCACCGTCACCGCATCGATCCCGTCGACAGGCGCGTCGCGCCGCGTGAGGCCGAGCGCCTCAGAGATGCGCAGGCCCGAGCCGTAGAGGAGGGCCAGCACCGCGGCGTCGCGGGCCAGTACCCAGGCCGGGCGCTCCTCGCCGGCGCGGATGTCGGGGCTCGCCATCGCGATGGCGGCGGCGACGGGGAGCGGACGGGGCAGGCGCCGCTCGACCTTGGGCGAGCGGATCGCACTGAGCGCCGCGACGCTGCCGTGCCCCTCCCGGTCGAGGTGGCGGGCGAAGGAGCGCAGGCCGGCCAACCCCCGCATCAGGCTGCGCCCGCCGACGCCCTCCTGCCGCCGCGCCGCCATGAAGCCGCGCAGGTCGCGGGGCTTCAGCCGGATCAGGGCCGGGATGTCGGGATTCGTGCCCTGGCGCACCAGGTGGGCGAGGAACTGGCGCAGGTCGCGCCGATAGGCCTCGACGGTGTTGGGCGACAACCGCCGCTCCGAGGCCAGCCCTTCGAGCCAGGTGATCGCCGCCGCCCGGACATCGGGCGCGCCGGGCAGCAGAAGGTCGGCGGATTCGGCATCGGAGGTCGAGTCGCTCATCGGGGGCCGGGCTCCGGATCGAGGGGCGACGAGTAGGCCCCCGACTCGGTTGACGGCCGGTTGACGCCCCAGCATCATTCGCCGAAGCGGTCACCGGTTCGGCGACAAAAATGATGAAAAAACAAAAAGTTAAGCAGAGTTGCCCGGAGCAACTCTGCTTGACGCTCAGGCGGGGGTGAAGCGCAGGGTCACGCCGTGGCGGGCGCTCGCCCCCGGCGCCAGCAGGATTTGCGAATCCCGCTCGGCCAGTTCGCCCGAGAAGCCCGCCCAGTCGGCGTGGCCGGTCCAGCATTCGAGGGATAGGAACGGCGCCGTCGGCCGGGTCCAGACCGCGAGATGGGGAAAATCCTCCGTCTCGAGCGCGATGGCCGCGCCCGACGGCGCGGTGAAGTGCATCGCCCGGCTGCGGGCGTTCAGGAACACCAGCGCCTCGGTGAACAGCGCGGGATCGAGGGGCAGGGTGTCGCCGTCGAGGGGCAAAGGCCGTTCGGAGCGCACCAGCAGGCCGCCGGCACCGACCTCCGGCACCGCCGGCCGCTCCGGCTGCTCGAAGCGCACCGCGTAGCCGCCCCCGGCCGCCCGCTCAGCCCCGGCGAAGGGCCAGGGGAAGGCCGGGTGGAAGCCGAGTCCGTAGGGCAGCGGCTCGGAGCCGGGGTTGTGGACCTCGCAGGCGAAAGTCAGCGCCCCGTCCCGTACCGTGGCGGTGATGTCGAGGCGGAAGGCGAAGGGATAGTGGGTTCGGGTGTCCGCGCTGTCGGTCAGGCGGAGCGTCACGCTGTCCTCGGCCTGCGCCACCACGGCGAAGCGGCTGTCGCGGGCGAAGCCGTGCTGCGCCATCGGATAGGCGCGGCCGTCGACCGTCACGGCGCCCCCGGCGGAGGCGCCGACGACCGGGAAGAGCCAGGGCGCGTGCCGGTTCCAGTGCACCGGGTCGCCCGACCACAGGTACTCGGTGCCGCCGACCCGCCAGGAGACCGGCTCGGCCCCGGTGAGGGCGAGGCGGGCGGTGGTGTCGCGGTGGCGGATCTCGACGGTGTCGCTCATCGGGGCCTCGTCTGGTACGAGGCCCCTGTTACCGGCTGAGGGCCGATCCGGAAATGGCCCTCACCCCCGCCGGGCGTAGTTGCGACGGGGCTGGCGCTGCTGGCGCGGCGGCACCTCGGCCTCGCCGCCGGCCAGGGCCTCGACCTGGAGGTCGGCCGGGCCGGTGCGCGGGAAGGTGTGGGCGAAGCGCTCGGCGGCGCCGCCGCGGACCTCGAACTTGGTCTCGCGGTCGAAGATGCGGATCGCCCCGATCTCCTCGCGGGTCACGTCGCCCCGGCGGCACAGCATCGGCAGCAGGCGGCGCGGGTCGGCGTTGTCGCGCCGGCCGACATTGAGGCGGAACCACACGCTCGATCCGAACGGCGCGCGCGGGGTGTCCCGGGCTGTGGTCTCGCGCCGGGGCGTCACGCCGCGGCCGGTGGCGAAGCCCGGATCGGTGACCTCCTCCGGCGAGGGCAGGCGCGAGCGGTAGGCCCGCACCAGGGCGGCGGCGAGGTCCTCGGCCGAGCGCTGGGCGAGCAGCGACTGGGCCATGGCGCGATCCTCGTCGCTCACCTCGTCGGTGACGAGGGGATCCTGGAGCAGGCGCTCCTGGTCGAGGGCGCGGATCTCGTCGGCCGGCGGCGGGCCGGACCAGACCGGCACCACGTTCGCCCGCACCATCAGCTCCTCGGCCCGGCGGCGGCGCGACGGCGGCACCAGCAGCACGCTGATGCCCTTGCGCCCGGCGCGGCCGGTGCGGCCGGAACGGTGCTGCATCACCTCGGCATCGTTGGGCAATTCGGCGTGGATGACGAGGCCGAGGCCCGGCAGGTCGATGCCGCGGGCGGCGACGTCGGTGGCGACGCAGACCCGGGCACGGCCGTCGCGCAGGGCCTGGAGCGCGGCGTTGCGCTCGCCCTGGCCGAGCTCGCCCGACAGCGCCACCGCCTGGAAGCCGCGCTCGGTCAGCACCGCCTGGAGGTGGCGCACGGAGTTGCGGGTGTTGCAGAACACGATGGCGGTGCGCGCCTCGATCTGGCGCAGGGTGTTGACCACCACGAGCTCGGTCTCCCGCGGCAGGATGCGGAAGGCGCGGTACTCGATGTCGGCGTGGGCCTTGGTCTCGCCGACCACCGCGATGCGCATCGCGTCGCGCTGGTAGGCCTCGGCGAGGGCCACGATGGGCTTCGGCAGGGTGGCGGAGAACAGCAGCGTGCGCCGCTCGGCCGGCGTGGTGCCGAGGATGAATTCCAGGTCCTCGCGGAAGCCGAGGTCGAGCATCTCGTCGGCCTCGTCGAGCACCGCGGCGCGCAACGCCGTCGGGTCGAGGTTGCGCCGCTCCAGGTGGTCGCGCAGGCGGCCCGGGGTGCCGACCACGATGTGGGCGCCGTCGGCCAGCCAGCGGCTCTCGCGCCGCGGATCCATGCCGCCGACGCAGGAGACGACGCGGGCGCCGGCGGGGCCGTAGAGCCAGGACAATTCGCGGTGGACCTGGAGCGCCAACTCACGGGTCGGCGCGATCACCAGCGCCAGCGGGGCGCCCGGCGCGGGCAGCATCTCGGCGTCGCCGAGCAGCGTGCGGGCGAGCGCGAGGCCGTAAGCGACGGTCTTGCCCGAGCCGGTCTGGGCCGAGACGACGAGGTCGCGCCCCTCGGTCTCGGGCTCGAGGACGGCGGCCTGGACCGGCGTCGGATCTTCGTAGCCGCGGTCGGCGAGGGCCTTGGCAAGCGGGGCGGGCAGAGCAGGAAAACGCACGTGATTCGATCCCGGGTGATGCGACGCGCGGGGATCGGATCGGCTCCGGAGGCCCAAGGCTTGGTAGCACATGGCCTCGTGGAGAGGGCCGGCCGCATCGGCGGCGGGCGCTCTGCGGCGCGCGGGGAATCCCTACGGTCTTTTCGTGAGGAGGGTGCTGTTACAGGGGTTCGGGCGCGAGGTCCACCCCGGGGGCGGGCTCCGCGGGCGGGCGCATGGCTGAGGGGGCGTGCGGTGCATGGGCGGATGCATTCGGGGTTCGTGCCTGGAACACATCGGTTCCGCCAATAACCACCGTTGAAGAAAGCGCGCGGGATCTCCTCTCCAGGCAATCCCAGGCCTGCCTGGGACCGCTACAAGGTGTGGGAGAGGGGTAGGGGCGATCGAAGATCGCGCGAGGGTGCTACGGTTCCGCAGAAGCCTCGAACCGTCCCGCTACCAGCACGACGCGCTCAGTTCTACACTGAATCGTGTCACCCTCACCCCTAACCCCTCTCCCACACGGGAGAGGGGGACGAGCTATACTTCGAAGGATTTCCTGTTTCGGGTGAAAGCTGCTGATTGAAGCAGAGAGCTTCGCCTCACCCCTCGATCATCGCCCGAATCCGCCGCGCCAGCAGCTCGATCGGGAAAGGCTTCGTGATCATCTGCATGCCGGGCGCCAAAAACCCCGCCATGGCGGCGTTCTCGGCGTAGCCGGTGATGAACAGTACCTTGAGGTCGGGGCGGTGCTCGCGGGCGGCGTCGGCGAGCTGGCGGCCGTTGAGGCCCGGCAGGCCGACATCGGTGACGAGGAGGTCGATGCGGGCGGCCCCGCGCAGGGCCGCGAGGCCGGCCGGGCCGTCCTTCGCCTCCAGCGCCCGGTAGCCGAGGTCGCGCAGCACATCGACGATGAGGCTGCGCACCGCCGGCTCGTCCTCGACCACCAGCACCGTCTCGCCGCTGCCGGCGGGCGGCGTCGCGGCGGGGGCCGGCGCGGGAGCCTCCGCAGCGGGCGGTCCTTCATGGAGGGACAGGACGTGGCGCGGCAGGTAGAGCGCCACGGTGGTGCCGCGGCCGATCTCCGAGGTGATGACCGCGTGGCCCTCGGACTGGCGGGCGAAGCCGTAGATCATCGACAGGCCGAGGCCCGTGCCCTGGCCGAGCGGCTTCGTGGTGAAGAACGGGTCGAAGGCGCGGCGCACCACCTCCGGCGGCATGCCGGTGCCGGTATCGGTCACGGCGAGACGGATATAGGCCCCTGGCGCCACGTCGCCGTGGGCGGCGGCGAAGACCGCGTCGAGCTCGACGTTGCGGGTGTCGATGACGAGGCGCCCGCCCTCCGGCATCGCGTCGCGGGCGTTGATCGCGAGGTTGAGGATCGCGCTCTCGAGCTGGTTGGCGTCGCACAAGGTCGGCCAGAGCCCCTCGGCGAGGCGGGTCTCCAGGGCGACGGTCTCGCCCAGCGTCCGGCGCACCAGGTCCTCGAGCGAGACCACGAGCGCGTTGGCCTCGACCGGCCGCGGGTCGAGGGGCTGGCGCCGGGCGAAGGCCAGCAGCCGGTGGGTCAACGCCGCGGCACGGTGGGCCGAGGTCAGCGCCGCCTCGATGTAGCGCGGGGCGACGTCGAGGCGGCCCTGCGAGAGCCGGGTCGAGAGCAGGTCGAGGGAGCCGACGATGCCGGTGAGCAGGTTGTTGAAGTCGTGGGCGATGCCGCCGGTGAGCTGGCCCACCGCCTCCATCTTCTGCGACTGGCGGAAGGCCTCCTCCAGCTCGCGCTGCTCGGTGACGTCGCGCCCGACCGCATGCAGGTGCTCCTCCCCCGGCACCGCGGTCCAGGACAGGGTGCGGTAGGAGCCGTCGGCGTGGCGGTAGCGGTTCTCGAACAGGAGCGTCGCGTGGCCGTCGGCGAGGCGCTGCGTCTCCGCCAGCGTGCGCGCCTGGTCGTCCGGATGGACGAGGTCGAGGAAGGGCAGGCCGATCAGGTCCTGCGCCTCCCAGCCGAGCACCGTCTGCCAGGCCGGGTTGAGGGCGGTGATGGTGCCGTCGAAGCGCGCGACGAGCATCACGTCCCGCGACAGGCGCCACATCCGGTCGCGCTCGCGGGTGCGCGCGGCGACCTGGGCCTCCAGGGTCTCGTTGACCTGCCGCAGGGCGTCGGCCGCCTCGTGCCGGACGCGGGCGAGGCGCAGGTTGGTCTCGACCCGGGCGAGCAGCTCGCGGGCCGAGAACGGCTTGATCAGGTAGTCGTCGGCCCCCGCGGCGAGACCCTCGATGCGGGCCTCCTCGCCGGCCCGGGCCGAGAGCAGGATCACCGGGATGCCGCGCAAGGCCGGGTCGGCCCGCAACGCCGCGAGCAGCCCGAACCCGTCGAGGCCCGGCATCATCACGTCGGAGAGGACGAGGTCGGGCGCGCGGCGGCGGGCCGCCTCCAGCGCCGCCTGCCCGTCGCCCACCGCCTCGACGCCGTGGCCGGCATCGCCGAGCAGGCGCCGGACGTAAGATCGCATGTCGCCGTTGTCGTCGGCGAGCAGCACCCGGCCGGTGAGGCCGGCGGGGCCCGGAGCCTCGACGAGGTCGGAGGCGGGCGCGGCCTCGTCGTCGAGCCAGCGCGTCGCCTCCTCGACGAAGACGTGGGAGCGGGTGGCCGTCGAGACCCCGGCCCGGGCGGCGCGGATGCGCTCCGGCGGCAGGTGGGCGGGGCCGAGCGGCAGTCGCACCGTGAAGGCGCTGCCGCGGCCCAACGCGCTCTCGACACCGACCGTGCCGCCGTGCAGCCGGACCAGCTCCTGCACCAGGGCGAGCCCGATGCCCGATCCCTCGAAGCTGCGCCCCTGCGCGCCCTCGACCCGGTGGAAGCGCTCGAACAGCCGCGGCAGCTCGGCCTCCGGGATGCCGAGGCCCGTATCCGAGACCGTGAGCACCGCGTGGGGCCCTTGCGCCCGCAGCCGCACGGCGATGCGGCCGTCGAGCGTGAACTTGAAGGCGTTGGAGACGAGGTTGAGGACGATCTTCTCCCACATCTCCGGATCGACGAAGGCGGACTCCGGCAGGGGCGCGCAATCGACGTCGAGGACGAGGCCGGCCTTGTCGGTGGCCGAGCGGAAGCTCGAGGCGAGTTCCGCGGTGAAGCGGGCGAGGTCGAGGGGCTCGAAAGCCGCCTGGGCCCGGCCGGCCTCGATGCGCGAGAAGTCGAGGAGCGCGTTGACGAGCTTCAGGAGCCGCAGGCCGTTGCGGTGGGCGAGCTCCACCAGGCGTCGCGTGTCGGGATCGACGGCTGAGGAATCCAGCACCTCGGTCAGCGGCCCGAGCATCAGGGTGAGCGGCGTGCGGAACTCGTGGCTGACATTGGAGAAGAACACGGTCTTCTGCCGGTCGATCTCGGCGAAGGCCTCGGCCCGGCGCCGCTCGGCCTCGTAGGCGTTGGCGTTGGCGAGCCCCGTGGCGACCTGGCCGACGAACAGGTCGACGAAGCCGCGATACGCCTCGTCGAGGGGCCGATAGGGATTCAACCCTGCGACGAACACCCCGGCCGGGCGGTCCTGGCCCTGCTGGGCGATCGGCACGACGAGCGCGTGGGTGGGCGGACGGTTCCAGGGACCGGCCGGGAGGTCGGCGAAGAGCGGCCCGAGGGCGTCCACCGGCACCGTCGCCGGGCCGGCGGGATCGAGATGCGCCAGTGCGGCCGCCGCGGCCTCCGCCACCCGCCCGGCGGCGGGGTGGTCCGGCCCGAGTCCCGCCCGGGTGAGCAGGGTCGGCGCGTCGCCCACCAGATAGGCGAGTGCCACCGGCAGGTCGGGGGTGCCCTCGCCGAGGCAGGCGGCGGCGACCGCGCCGACCTCGACGGGCGTGCGGGCCGCCGCCATCCCGGCGCCGAGATCGCGCAGACACCGCAGGCGCCGCTCGCCGATGACCCGCTCGGTCTCCTCCGAGACGACGCAGAGCATGCCGGTGACGGTGCCGGACTCGTCGGCAAGCGGGCTGTAGGAGAAGGTGTGGTAGCTCTCCTCGGTGAAGCCGCGCCGCTCCAGGAACAGCAGCAGCGCCTCGTCCCAGGTCGCCTGGCCGGTGCGCAGGACCTGGGCGATGCGCGGGCCGATATCGGGCCAGATCTCGGCCCAGACCACGTCCGAGCGCGAGCCCAGCGCCCAGGCCTCCTTCACGCCGAGCGTCGGCTTGTAGGCGTCGTTGCAGAAGAAGGTGAGGTCGGGCCCCCAGGCCATCCACATGGCGAAGCGGGAGCCCAGCATGATCCGCACCGCCGTGGTCAGCGATTGCGGCCAGCCCACGACCGGCCCGAGCGCGGTGGCCGCCCAGTCATGGGCGCGCAGGCGCGCGCCCATCTCGCCGCCGCCGGGAAAGAGGGTGTCGTGCGGGGTGGGCGGATTACCGGCCATGAGTATTGTCCAGCATGCCCCGGCGATGGCACGGGCGCCGCGGACTGTCAAAAACCAGTCTTAAGAAATCTGGAATGTGCCGGGCCGCCCGCGAGGGGATCAAGGGCCTTTCGGATCAGGGACCTTGGACCGCCTGACCGGTCAGGGCCTCGCCGACCTCGGCGACGATCTGTTGCGGCGTCGCGCCGACCGAGACCACGAGCGGGTTCTCCTCCGGCGCGGGCTCCTCCAGGGTGCGGAACTGGCTGTCGAGCAGGCTCGTCGGCATGAAGTGGCCGTGGCGGGCGGCCATGCGCCGGCCGATCAGCTCGCGGTCGCCTTTGAGATAGACGAGGCGCACGTCGGGCCGGTCCCCGACCAGGATCTCCCGATAGGCCCGCTTGAGGGCCGAGCAGGTCACGACCCCGTGGCGTCCTTCCGCGCGCAAGCGGTCGATCCAGGCTGCGATGGCGGCGAGCCAGGGCCAGCGATCCTCGTCGGTGAGCGGGGTGCCGGCCTGCATCTTCTCGACGTTGGCCTGCGGATGGAAGTCGTCGCCATCCTCGAACTCCCAGCCGAGCCGGCCGGCGAGCAGGCTCGCCACTGTGGTCTTGCCGGAGCCCGCGACGCCCATCACCACGACGACCGCGGGGGGATTGGGGTTGCCTGCCGCATCGTTCATCGCCGTGGATCCTCCCGCCTCTTCGATCGGCCTGATCCGCCCGTGCAGGTTCTCCTGTCTCGGACGGGCCGTCATACATACTCGTCGAATTCAAGAGCTAAACAATGCCGAACCTGGCGCTCAACCCTCCCCCCTCTGCGGGGGAGGGTGGCGAACGAAGGGAGCCGGGAGAGGGGCAGCGCGACGCTGATCCAGTGAGTACCCTTCACAACGGCTCAGCCATATCCGGAAGCCGGGTCCCCTCTCCCGACCCGGCCTCACGGCCGGGCCACCCTCCCCCGCAGAGGGGGGGAGGGTTCAGGGCGGCGCGCCTCTGGGCGTCGCGCTCACATATGCAGCGCGCGCTTCTCCACCGCGAGGGCGGCTTCCTTCACCGCCTCGGTCAGGGTCGGGTGGGCGTGGCAGGTGCGGGCGATGTCCTCCGACGAGGCGCCGAACTCCATCGCCACAGCGACCTCCATGATGAGGTTGCCGGCATCCGGACCGACGATGTGGACGCCGAGCACCCGGTCGGTCGAGGCGTCGGCCAGGACCTTCACGAAGCCGTCGGTGGTGTGGTTCACCTTGGCGCGGCCGTTCGCGGTGAACGGGAACTTGCCGGTGTTGTAGGTGATCCCGTCCTTCTTCAGCTCCTCTTCGGACTTGCCGACCGAGGCGACCTCCGGCGTGGTGTAGACCACGTTCGGGATCACGCCGTAATTCACGTGGCCGGCCTTGCCGGCCAGGATCTCCGCCACCGCGACGCCCTCGTCCTCGGCCTTGTGGGCGAGCATCGGGCCGGCGATCACGTCGCCGATGGCGTAGATCCCGGTGACGTTGGTGGCGTAGCGGTCGTCGGTCTGGATCCGGCCCTTGTTGTCGAGCTGGACGCCGACCGTGTCGAGGCCGAGGCCCGCGGTGTAGGGCACGCGACCGATCGCCACGAGCACCACGTCGGCCTCCAGCACCTCGGCGGCACCGCCCGCGGCCGGCTCCACCGTGACCTTGGCGCCCGCGTTGCTGCGCTCGACGCCCGTCACCTTCTGCGACAGGCGGAACTGGATGCCCTGCTTCGCGAGGATGCGCTGGAACTGCTTGCCGACCTCGCCGTCCATGCCCGGCAGGATCCGGTCGAGATACTCGACCACCGTCACCTCGGCGCCGAGACGGCGCCACACCGAGCCGAGCTCGAGGCCGATCACGCCGGCGCCGATGACGACGAGCTTGCCCGGGACCTTGGTCAAGTCGAGGGCGCCGGTGGAGGAGACCACGACCTCCTCGTCGATGGTGACGCCCGGCAGGTTGGCGACGTCCGAGCCCGTCGCGATCACGACGTTCTTGGCCTCGAGGATCTGGTTGCCGCCATCCTCCGAGGTGACCTCGACCCGGCCGGCGCCGGCGAGACGCCCGGTGCCCTGGAAGGCGTCGACGCCGTTCTTCTTGAGCAGGAACGCGACGCCCTTGGTGTTGCCGTCGACGCCGTCCTGCTTGAACGCCATCATCTTGCCCAGGTCGAGCTTCGGCTCGCCGACGGTGATGCCGAGCACGGGCAGGTGCTTGGTCGTCTCCTCGAACGCCTCGGAGGCGTGCAGCAGGGCCTTCGAGGGGATGCAGCCGACATTGAGGCAGGTGCCGCCATGGGTCGGGCGCTTCTCGACCACGGCGGTCTTCAGGCCGAGCTGGGCGGCGCGGAGCGCGCAGACGTAGCCGCCGGGGCCGGTGCCGATGACGACGAGATCGTAGGAGGACATTCAGGACTCGCGAGGTTGGGAGCGGCGGGCTGTCGAGGCTCCGCCGCCAGATGAGTGAGCGGGGTTGAGGGGGCTAGCGGCCGCCCGAGATCGTCAGGGTCGTGCCGGTGGCGTAGGAGGCGTCGTCCGAGAGGAGCCACATCACCGCGGCCGCGATCTCGTCGGCGGTGCCGGCGCGCTTCATCGGCACGAGCGGGCTCAACCGCGCCAGCCGGTCCGGCTGGCCGCCGCTGGCATGGATGTCGGTCTCGATCAGGCCGGGGGCGACGCCGTTGACCCGGATCCCCTCCTGGGCGACCTCGCCGGCCAGCCCCGTGGTGAAGGTGTCGATGGCGCCCTTGGACGCCGCGTAGTCGACGTACTGACCCGGCGCGCCGAGGCGGGCTGCAACCGACGAGATGTTGACGATGACGCCGCCCTGCCCGCCGTGGCGGGTCGACATCCGCCGCACTGCCTCGCCGGCGCACAGGAACGAGCCGATGACGTTGGTGGTCATCATCCGGTTGAGCCGCGCGAACGTCATCTCGTCGACCCGCGCCGCGTAATCGACGACGCCGGCATTGTTGACGAGGCCGCCGAGCGTGCCGAGGCCGTCGGCTGCCCGGAACAGGGCCGGGATGTCGGCCTCGACCGCGACGTCGCTCCGCACGGCCAGCGCTTGGCCGCCTTGCTCCTCGATCTCCCGCACCAGGGCGTCGGCGGCGTCCTTCGCCGCGACGTAGGAGAAGCAGACCCGCCAGCCGGCCCGCGCCGCCCGTAAGGAGACCGCCCGGCCGATGCCGCGGCTGCCGCCGGTGACCACCAGGACCTTGTCCGTCATCGTCGTGCTCCCCGATGTCGAGAGGCGTCCATCCTCGGACGGGCGGGCTGTTTGCAGAACTTCATGGGGCCGAAAAAGGCGCGGGATCCCCTCTCCCGTGTGGGAGAGGGGTAGGGGTGAGGGTGGCGCGCTTCAGTGTAAACCTGAGAGCGTCGTGCTGGCAGCGGAACGGTCGGAGTCTCCTCTGGCACCGTCTCCACCCTCACCCCTACCCCTCTCCCACACGGGAGAGGGGATCCCGCGCCCTGACCTTCACCCGGAGAGCGGCCCCTCCTAGGGAGAGGGGCCGCATTCCTGGTCTTTAGAGGTCGAGCACGAGGCGCGCCGGGTCCTCCAGGGCCTCCTTGACCCGCACCAGGAAGGTCACGGCCTCCTTCCCGTCCACGATCCGGTGATCGTAGGACAGGGCGAGGTACATCATCGGCCGCGCCTCGATCTTGCCGTTGCGCACGACCGGCCGCTCCTCGATGCGGTGCATGCCGAGGATGCCCGATTGCGGCGCGTTGAGGATCGGGGTCGACATCAGCGAGCCGTAGATGCCGCCGTTGGTGATCGTGAACGTGCCGCCCTGCATGTCCTCGATCGACAGCTTGCCGTCGCGGGCCTTGCGGCCGAAGCCGGTGATGGCCTTCTCGATCCCGGCGATCGACAGCTGGTCGGCGTCGCGCACCACCGGCACGACCAGGCCCTTGTCGGTGCCGACGGCGATGCCGACGTGGTAGTAGTTCTTGTATACGATGTCCTGGCCGTCGATCTCGGCGTTCACCGCCGGCACGTCCTTCAGGGCGCCGATCACCGCCTTGGTGAAGAAGCCCATGAAGCCGAGCTTGGCGCCGTGCTTCTTCTCGAACACGTCCTTGTACTGCTGGCGCAGGCTCATCACCGCGCCCATGTCGACGTCGTTGAACGTCGTCAGCATCGCGGCGGTGTTCTGCGCGTCCTTGAGGCGCCGGGCGATGGTCTGGCGCAGCTTGGTCATGCGCACCCGCTCCTCGCGGGAGGCATCGTCCGGAGCCGACGGGGCGCGGGCGACCTGCGGGGCCGGGGCCGGGGCGGGTGAGGAGGCGCCCGACGAGATCGCCGAGAGCATGTCGCCCTTGGTCACGCGGCCGTCCTTGCCGCTGCCCTTCACCGACGACGGATCGACACCGGATTCCTGGGCGAGGCGCGCGACGGCCGGGCCGTTGTCGCCGGCCGAGTGGCCCTTCGGGGCGGCGTCGCCGTGGCTGCCGTAAGACGCCGACGAGGACTTTGCAGGAGAAGTATTGGCGGGCGCCTCGGCAGCCTTCGGGGCCTCCTTGGGGGCCTCGGCCTTGGGAGCGGCCGCGCCGTTGCCGGCGCCAGCGCCGCCCTCGACGATCGAGCCGAGGAGCGCGCCGGGCTCCACGGTCTCGCCGTCCTTGGCGACGATGTCGCCGAGCTGGCCCGAGGCCGGGGCGTTGACCTCCAGGGTGACCTTGTCGGTCTCGAGCTCGACCAGGGGCTCGTCGGCCTTCACGGTGTCGCCGGGCTTCTTGAACCAGCGGCCGATCGTGGCCTCGCTCACGGACTCGCCGAGCGTCGGGACGCGGATTTCGGTGGCCATGTCTTCCGTCAGGGGTTGGGGCGGTGGTCGTCGCCCGAAAGAAAGGATCAGGCGGCGCCCCGCGAGGGGCGCCGGTGAAGGGTGATCAGACCGCCAGGGCCTCGTTGAGGAAGGCCTGGAGCTGGTCGAGGTGCTTCGACATCAGGCCGACGGCGGTCGAGGCCGAGGCCGGGCGGCCGACGTAGCGCGGACGCTTGGAGGCGGAGCCGGCCTGGTTGAGGACCCACTCCAGGTAGGGATCGACGAAGGCCCACGAGCCCATGTTCTTGGGCTCCTCCTGGCACCACACCACCTCGGCGTTGCGGAAGCGCGAGATCTCGGTGGCGAGGGACTTCAGCGGGAACGGGTAGAGCTGCTCGACGCGCATCAGGTACACGTCGGAGATGCCGCGCTTCTCGCGCTCCTCGTAGAGGTCGTAATAGACCTTGCCCGAGCAGAGCACGACGCGCCGGATCTTGTCGTCCTTGACCAGCTTCACGCCGTCCTGCGCCTTCTCGGCGTCGTCCCACAGCACGCGGTGGAAGGTCGAACCCTCGGCGATGTCCGAGAGGGTCGAGACCGCCCGCTTGTGACGCAGCAGCGACTTCGGGGTCATCAGCACCAGCGGCTTGCGGAAGTCCCGCTTCAGCTGGCGGCGCAGGATGTGGAAGTAGTTCGAGGGCGTCGTGCAGTTGGCGACCTGCATGTTGTCCTCGGCGCACATCTGGAGATAGCGCTCCAGGCGAGCGGACGAGTGCTCCGGACCCTGGCCCTCGTAGCCGTGCGGCAGCAGCATCACCAGGCCCGACATGCGCAGCCACTTGCGCTCACCGCTACTGATGAACTGGTCGACCACGACCTGCGCGCCGTTGGCGAAGTCGCCGAACTGCGCCTCCCACAGCACCAGGGAGTTCGGCTCGGCGAGCGAGTAGCCGTACTCGAAGCCGAGCACCGCCTCCTCCGAGAGCATCGAGTTGATGACCTCGTAGCGGCTCTGGCCGTCCTTGATGTGATTGAGGGGCGTGTAGCGCTCCTCGTTCTCCTGGTCGATCACCACCGAGTGGCGCTGCGAGAAGGTGCCGCGCTCGACGTCCTGGCCCGACAGGCGGACCCGGTGGCCTTCGGTGAGGAGCGAGCCGAAGGCGAGCGCCTCGGCGGTCGCCCAGTCCAGCCCCTCGCCGGTCTCGATCGCCTTGGCGCGGTTGTCGAGGAAGCGCCGGATGGTGCGGTGCAGGTGGAAGTCCTGCGGCACCGTAGTGATGGCCTGGCCGATCGCCCGCAAGGTGTCGGCCGGCACGCCGGTGCGGCCGCGGCGCGGGTCGTCCTCGTCCTCGCGCACCGCCTTCAGGCCCGACCAGCGGCCGTCGAGCCAGTCGGCCTTGTTGGCCTTGTAGGCGGTGGCGATGTCGAACTCGCTGTCGAGGGTCGAGCGGAACTCGGCCTTGCGGTCGTCGAGCTCCTTCTGGCTCACCACGCCGCTCTCGGTCAGCCGCTTGCTGTAGGTCTCGAGCGTCGAGGGGTGCTTGCGGATGATCTGGTACATCTTCGGCTGGGTGAACGCGGGCTCGTCACCCTCGTTGTGGCCGAAGCGGCGGTAGCAGAGCATGTCGATCACCACCGGCTTGTGGAACTTCTGCCGGTACTCGGTGGCGATCTTGGCCGCGAAGGTGACGGCCTCGGGGTCGTCGCCGTTGCAGTGGAAGATCGGCGCCTCGACCATCTTCGCCACGTCGGACGGGTAGGGCGAGGAGCGCGAGAAGCGCGGATCGGTGGTGAAGCCGATCTGGTTGTTGATGATGAAGTGGATCGAGCCGCCGGTGCGGTGGCCCTTCAGGCCCGACAGGCCGAGGCACTCCGCCACCACGCCCTGGCCGGCGAAGGCGGCGTCGCCGTGGATGAGGAGCGGCAGCACGCTCGTGCGCTGCTCGTCGGAGGCCTGGTCCTGCTTCGCCCGCACCTTGCCGAGCACCACCGGATCGACGATCTCGAGATGCGAGGGGTTGGCGGTCAGCGAGAGGTGGACGGTGTTGCCGTCGAAGACCCGGTCGCTCGAGGCGCCGAGATGGTACTTCACGTCGCCCGAGCCCTCGACCTCGGCCGGGGAGGCCGAGCCGCCCTTGAACTCGTGGAAGATCGCCCGGAACGGCTTCGACATCACGTTGGCGAGCACGTTGAGGCGGCCGCGATGCGCCATGCCGAGCACGATGTCGGTGACGCCGAGCGCCCCGCCGCGCTTGATGATCTGCTCCAGCGCCGGGACCATCGCCTCCGAACCGTCGAGGCCGAAGCGCTTGGTGCCGGTATACTTGAGGTCGAGGAACTTCTCGAAGCCTTCGGCCTCGATCAGCTTGTTGAGGATCGCCCGCCTTCCCTGCTCGGTGAACGAGATCTCCTTGTCCTTGCCCTCGATGCGCTCCTGGATCCAGGCCTTCTCCTCCGGATCGGAGATGTGCATGAACTCGACGCCGAGGGTCTGGCAGTAGGTCCGCTCCAGGATCGCGACGATCTCCCGGATGGTGCCGAATTCGAGGCCGAGCACGTTATCGAGGAAGATCGGGCGGTCCCAGTCGGACTCAGCGAAGCCGTAATGCTGCGGGTGCAGCTCCTCGTGGTCGCCGCGCGGCTGCAGGCCGAGCGGGTCGAGCTTGGCGTGCAGGTGGCCGCGCATGCGGTAGGCGCGGATCAGCATGATCGCCCGCACGGAATCCTTGGTGGCCTGGAGCACGTCGGCCGGGGCCGCCGCCTGGCCCTTGGCCTCCTGCTTGGCCTTGATCTTCTCGCCGACCGCCTTCTCGATCTGCGCCCAGTTGCCGTCGAGGGCCGAGACGATCTCGCCGTTGGCGGCGATCGGCCAGTTGGGCTTCGCCCAGGACGCGCCCTCGGCGTTCTTGACGACGATCGCGCTCTCCTCCTTCAGGCCGGAGAAGAAGCTGCGCCACTCGGGATCGACCGCGTTGGGATCCCGGGTGTAGGTCGCGTAGAGCTCCTCGATGTAATCGGCGTTGCCTCCGTAGAGGAACGAGGTTCCGAGGAGGGCGTCGTTCGCGTCCTGGCGTGCCATGGCGATCTGTCTATCCGCGCTGGTCGATCGGGGGCCGGTGTCTCGCCTCCGGGTGAGGCGGGAGAATGGCGGTCCGTCGACGGTGGGGGCGCCCGGGGAGCCGGGCGCGAGGATGTGTTACGAACTCAAGAGAGTTGACGTTTGCTTGCGATGTGGGTGCGAGAGGCAAATCCCGCACGCCACGCCTGCCATGCGCGAGGCGAAGGGGATCTGCGTCCTAAAGGACGTTTCAACCCTTCAGGACCTCGACCAGGGTCTTGCCGAGGCGCGCCGGCGACGGCGAGACGCGGATGCCGGCCTCTTCCATCGCGGCGATCTTGTCCTCGGCGCCGCCCTTGCCGCCCGAGATGATCGCGCCGGCGTGCCCCATGCGGCGGCCGGGAGGCGCCGTGCGGCCGGCGATGAAGCCGACCATCGGCTTCTTGCGGCCGCGCTTGGCCTCGTCACGAATGAACTGCGCCGCCTCTTCCTCGGCCGAGCCGCCGATCTCGCCGATCATCACGATCGACTCGGTCTTGTCGTCCTTGAGGAACATCTCGAGCATGTCGATGAACTCGGTGCCCTTGACCGGGTCGCCGCCGATGCCGACCGCGGTGGTCTGGCCCAGGCCCTCGTTGGTGGTCTGGAACACCGCCTCGTAGGTCAGGGTGCCGGAGCGCGACACGATGCCGACCGAGCCCGGACGGAAGATGTTGGCCGGCATGATGCCGATCTTCGACTCGCCGGCGGTGACGATGCCGGGGCAGTTCGGGCCGATCAGGCGCGACTTCGAGCCCTCGAGCGAGCGCTTCACCCGCACCATGTCGAGGACCGGGATGCCTTCCGTGATGCAGACGATCAGCGGGATCTCGGCGTCGATCGCCTCGCAGATCGCGTCGGCGGCGCCCGGCGGCGGCACGTAGACCACGGAGGCGTCGGCGCCGGTGGCGTGGCGGGCCTCCTTCACGGTGTCGAACACCGGCAGGCCGAGATGGGTCGCGCCGCCCTTCCCCGGCGAGGTGCCGCCGACCATCTTGGTGCCGTAGGCGATCGCCTGCTCGGAGTGGAAGGTCCCGTTCTTGCCGGTGAAGCCCTGGCAGATGACCTTGGTGTTCTTGTCGATGAGGATGGACATTCCGACTCCTGAGGGGCCTGTCGGCTCAATGTGCCTTGAAGGGATTCACGACGCGGACGGATCCGTACATTTTGTCGTGAGAGAGATCTTCGGTGTAGAGGATGGGCGCCCGGAGCTTCTCGGCTGCCGCCAGGATGGCCCCGTCCCAGTACGAGATGGTGAAGCGCTGCGACGCGAGGATCCCCTCGCGCACGAGCTGAGCATCGGTCGGGACGCAGGGCAGATCGTCGAACTCGTCGATGATCTGCAGGGCCTGCTCGACCGAGATGCCACGCCGGATCTTGCGGGTCGCGACGACGAAGAACTCCTGCAGCACCTGACCGGAGGTCCCGAACTTGCGCCGGGCCACGATCTCGCGGGCTTGGCGCGCCTTTTCGGCCTCGTCGGGTGCGCCGGAGATCGCGTAGACGAGCACGTTCGTGTCGATGAAGCAGTCAACGATCATAGAGATCTTCCCGCTTCCACGTGATCGGTCCGACGTCGCCTTCCGTAGCGTCGATCAGTGCGAGGAGGCGCTGACGCGCCTTCTCGCGCTGGTCTTCGAGAGCGCCTTCGATGACCTCGGTGGCGACTTCCTGCACGGACGCGTTCCGCTCGTCGGCCAGGTTCTGGAGCAGGGCCATGACGTGACTTTCGAGAGTGATCGTCAGCTTGCTCATTGCCCTCGTTCCCCCAGAGCCCGCGCCGCGTATCAGCCCTTGCGCACCGCCGCGACGATCTTCTGCGCCGCGTCGTCGAGGTCGTCGGCCGGGATCACGTTGAGGCCCGAGGAGCGGATGATCTCCTTGCCCTTCTCGACGTTGGTGCCTTCCAGACGCACCACCAGCGGGACCTGCAGGCCCACCGCCTTGACGGCCGCGATCACCCCGTTGGCGATCACGTCGCACTTCATGATGCCGCCGAAGATGTTGACCAGGATGCCCTTCACGTTCGGGTCGGCGGTGATGATCTTGAAGGCCGCGGTGACCTTCTCCTCCGAGGCCCCGCCGCCGACATCGAGGAAGTTCGCCGGCTCCTCGCCGTAGAGCTTGATGATGTCGAGCGTCGCCATGGCGAGGCCGGCGCCGTTCACCATGCAGCCGATGGTGCCGTCGAGCGCGATGTAGGCGAGGTCGTACTTCGAGGCCTCGATCTCCTTCTCGTCCTCCTCGGTGATGTCGCGCAGCTGCACGATCTCCGGCTGGCGGTAGAGGCTGTTCGAGTCGAACGAGATCTTGGCGTCCAGGCACTTCAGGTGCCCGTCCTTGGTGACGATGAGCGGGTTGATCTCCAGCATGCTCATGTCCTTGGCGGTGAACGCCCGGTAGAGCTTGGTGGTCAGATCCTCCGCCTCCTTGGCGAGCGGGCCGGTGAGGCCGAGCGCCTTGGCGACCGCGCGGCCGTGATGCGGCATCGCGCCGGTGGCCGGATCGACCGAGAAGGTGATGATCTTCTCAGGGGTGTCGTGGGCGACCTGCTCGATATCCATGCCGCCCTCGGTCGAGACCACGAAGGCGACCTTGCCGGTCTCGCGGTCGACGAGCATCGACAGGTAGAACTCGGTCTCGATGTCCGAGCCGTCCTCGATGTAGAGGCGGTTGACCTGCTTGCCGGCCTCGCCGGTCTGCACCGTCACGAGGGTGCGGCCGAGCATCTGCTCGGAGAAGGTCTTGACCTCCTCGACCGACTTGGCGAGGCGCACGCCGCCCTTCTCGCCGGCCTCGGCCTCCTTGAACTTACCCTTGCCGCGCCCGCCGGCATGGATCTGGGACTTCACGACCCAGAGCGGACCGCCGAGCTCGTTGGCGGCGGCCTCGGCCTCGGAGGCCTTGAAGATGGCGCGGCCGTTCGAGACCGGCAGGCCGAACTCCTTGAGGACGGCCTTGGCTTGATACTCGTGGATGTTCATGGGGCGACAAGCTTTCTTTTCGTCAGGCGGGGCGGGCGGGAAGGCGGCGCGGGATCTCCCCGCGCCGCCTGTCAGGCCTTACGCCAGCGCGCCGTTGATGCCCTTGCAGGCCTCGACCAGGCCCTTCACAGAATTGACCGACTTCTCGAACATCGCCTTCTCCTCGCCGGAGAACTCAACCTCGACGATGCGCTCGACGCCGTTCTCGCCGATCACGATCGGCACGCCGATGAACAGGCCGTCGACGCCGTACTGGCCGGTGAGGTGGGCCGCGCAAGGCAGGACCCGCTTCTTGTCCTTGAGGTAGCTCTCGGCCATCGCGATGGCCGAGGCCGCCGGTGCGTAGAAGGCTGAGCCGGTCTTGAGCAGGTTGACGATCTCGCCGCCGCCCTTGCGGGTCCGCTCGACCATGGCGTCGAGCTTCTCCTGGGTGGTCCAGCCCATCTTGACGAGGTCGGGCAGCGGCACGCCGGCCACCGTCGAGTAGCGCACCAGCGGCACCATGTCGTCGCCGTGGCCGCCGAGCACGAAGGCGGTGACGTCCTCGACCGAGACCTGGAACTCCTCGGCCAGGAAGTGGCGGAAGCGGGCCGAGTCGAGCACGCCGGCCATGCCGACGATCTTCTTCGGGTCGAGGCCGGAGAACTTCTGCAGCGCCCACACCATCGCGTCGAGCGGGTTGGTGATGCAGATCACGAAGGCGTTCGGGGCGTGGGTCTTGATGCCGGTGCCGACCGCTTCCATCACCTTCAGGTTGATGCCGATCAGGTCGTCGCGGCTCATGCCGGGCTTGCGCGGCACGCCGGCGGTCACGATCACCACGTCGGCCCCGGCGATGGCGCTGTAGTCGCTGGCACCCGAGTACTTGGCGTCGAAGCCGTCGACCGGGGCCGACTCGGCGATGTCGAGGCCCTTGCCCTGCGGCACGCCGTCGGCGATGTCGAACAGCACGACGTCGCCCAGCTCCTTGAGGCCGGCGAGGTGCGCGAGCGTGCCGCCGATCTGTCCAGCGCCGATGAGCGCGATCTTCTTGCGTGCCATGTGTGAACCGATCCTTCGCGGTGTGGTGGAACCGTCGGGGGCCGGGGTCCGCTCGCGAGGAGCCCGCGCCGGCGGGTGCCTCTTTGGCGAAAAAAGCCGGGGCCGACAACCCGAAGGCCTTGCGCGGCGCGCCAGGGCAGCGCTAACGCCGCGCTCGCGGCTCGTCGCGCGATTTGAATTCAGCAATCGAATCAATCTTTTGCCGCGATGCTCCACCGCGGGTTACATTTTTGTAAGTTTGTCATCAGCCCTACAGGGTCCCGATGCGCAGGATCCGCAGCATCGCCCGGATGACGGCGCCGAGGCGGGCCTCGATCAGGTCGCGGGGAACCTCGGCGTCGAGTTGGATCGAGACCGGGTGCAGGAAGCGGTGGCTGGTGTCGAAGATGAAGGCGATGCCGCGCTCGCGGTCGCGGAGCGAGAAGGTGCCGGCAGTCATCCCCTCCTCGATCACCCGCTCGACCAGCTGGCGCAGGCGGCCGCGGTGGCGCCGGGCGATCGGCCGCGACTCGACCGTGGCGTCGCGGTGGACCGCGAACAGGTGCGGGTCCCGCGTCAGCACCTCGCGCTGCATCGAGGCCAGCGCGAGCAGCAGGCGCTCGAGCTTGTCGTCGGCGGGGTCGGGCGCGTCCGCGATGGCGCCGAGCTCGGCCTCGACCTCGCGCAGCCAGCGGCCGGCCACCGCGTCGACGAGGGCGGTCTTCGACGGGAAGTAGCGGTAGACGTTGGCATGCGTCATGCCGGCCTCGGCCGCGACCCCGACCACCGTGACCTGCCGGTGGCCGAGCCGGCGCAGGTGGTCGGCGGCGATGGCGAGCAGCCGCGCGTCGGCGGAGAGCGGCGCCGGCCGGGCGCGGGAGACCGGGGCGGCGGGAAACGGCCCGTCCGCCGGAGACATCTCATCGCGGGACTGGGCGCCGGAGCGGCTGCGGGGCATGGAACTCGGGGACAAGATGGGACCGGTCGTTCGACGATCCCGCCAGGGTAGCGGCGGGCCGGCGGCAGGAGAAGCCCCGGGCCGGCGCCGCAAAAGACGCAGTATCAGACCCGGTAGCGTCGGTGCAGGCTCGACACCACGTCCTCGGCCAGCCCCAGCCGCTCGGCGAGATAGGCCAGATACAGCTGGTTGACCCTGCGGCGCTGGTCGACGGCGAGCAGCGAGGCGACGTAGGCGTAGGCGCCGAGATCGGCGTCCAGGATCGCGTCGAGGAGGTCGCCGAGCGCCAGCGGTGCGGCGAGCGCCTTGTCGAGGCGCTGGCGCTCGGCCTCCGCCGCGCTGATCCGGGCGAGCGCGTCGCGGACCGGGGCCGGGTCCTGCCGGCGCCCCTGCGCCAGGAAGGCCGCCGCCATCGCCTGGATGACGAGGTCGCGCTGGCCCGGCTCCAGCACCCGGAGGTTCAGGGTCAGCGGCACCAGGGTCTGGTGGCGGTTCTGCAGGAAGGCGTGCAGCACCTTCTGGGCCAGGGCCTCGGTCACCACCGCGTCCGCGCGCCCCGCCCGCCGGTCGCGCCGCGAGACTCGGGCCGGGGCGGCCTCCGGCTCCTCGACCGCGTCGGTCGCGTCGCGCCCGAAGGCGCGGGTGAGGAAGGCGAAGCTCATGCGGGGTCTCGGGTCTCGCGGTCGGGCATCAACGTGCGATGGGTTGCCAGGCTCCGCCGGATCAGCCCCCTGGGATCGGACACAGGACCGGCACGTCGAAATAGACCCGGTCGAGGGCGATCTCGAACGCCACCGCCTCGAACTGCAGGGCGTGGTCCGGCGCGGTCAGCACGTCGCAGACCCAACCTTCCGGCTCGCGCCGGTAATGCTCCACCCGCATCTGGTCCTGATAGACGAGGACGATGTGCCGGAGCGTCGGGAGCGTCTTGTAGAAGGCGAGCTTGGGTCCGCGGTCGCGGTCCATGGTGCTCGGCGACAGCACCTCGACGACGACCAGCGGATCGGTGACGAAGGTCCGGTTCTGCCGTGGCCCGCAGCGCACGACGATGTCGGGCTTGGGCTTGTCACGGCCCTGCCCGTGCTCGTCGCGCTGCACCCGCATCCCGCCCTGGTAGCTGCGGCAGCCCTGAGCATCCATCGCGAGCTTCAGCGGCGCGCCGATGTTGCCGGCGATCTGCTCGTGGTTCTCCGTCGGGTTCGTCATCATGACGACGTCGCCGTCGATCAGTTCCCAGTCGCGCTCGTCGCGCTGCGCGTCGACGAAGCGGTCGAACTCGGCGATCGAGAGCCGGTCGGGCCGGTGGACGCGGTCTTCCATGATGGGCTCTCCCGGGGCGGTGCCGAGCCTAGCCCGCATCACCCTGTGCGCAAGGGCGGGCGTGCAAACTCTTACCCAGATCGCCCTGGGCGCCGCCGCGTCCCACCCAATCTAGGGAGGCTCGATACCACGCAGCAGGACCGCCGCCCCGCATGACCCGCCCCTGCCTCCTCGTCCGCAGACCTCGCGCATGACCCTCGACCAGGGCCTCGCCTTCGGCCTCATCGGGGTCACCGTGCTGCTCTTCGTCTGGGGGCGTCTGCCCTACGACCTCGTGGCGCTCCTCTCCCTCGTCGCCGGCGTCGCGCTCGGGCTGGTGCCGGCGTCGAAGGCGTTCGACGGCTTCGCCGACGACGTGGTGATCATCGTGATGAGCGCGCTGGTGATCTCGTCCGCCGTCTCCCGCTCCGGCGTGATCGAGAGCGCGATGCGCCCGTTCCTGCCCTACCTGCGAAAGCCCCGCCAGCAGGTGCCGGCGCTCGCCGGCGCGGTGATGGGCCTGTCGGTCGTCACCAAGAACATCGGGGCCCTCGCGATCCTGATGCCGGTGGCGATCCAGCTCGGCCGCAAGACCGGCACGTCGGCCTCGCAGCTCCTGATGCCGATGTCCTTCGCCTCGCTGATCGGCGGCCTCGTCACGCTCGTCGGCTCGTCGAACAACATCATCGTCGCCAAGGTCCGGGCCGACGTCGTCGGCGAGCCCTTCGGGATGTTCGATTTCACGCCCGTCGGCCTCGGCCTCGCGGTGGCGGGCCTCGCCTTCCTGTCGGTGGGCTACCGGCTGCTGCCGAAGGACCGGCGCCCGGGGAGCTCGCTGGCGGACGCCTTCCGGATCGAGGCCTACACCACCGAGGCCTGCCTCTCGGCGGAGTCGCCGCTCGTCGGCGCCACCGTGGGCGAACTGGAGGCGCTCGGCGACGGCGACGTGACGGTGGCGACCGTGATCCGCGAGCGATTCCGCCGCTACGTGCCGGAGCCGGACTGGCGGCTCCAGGCCGACGACATCCTGCTCCTCGACGGCGAGCCGGAGGACCTGGAGCGCCTGGTGGCGCGGGCCAAGCTCACCCTCGTCGGCGCGCAGAGCTCTGCGGGCGAGGTCGCGGTGATCGAGGCGGTGATCCCGGACGGCTCGGCGCTCGCCGGCACCACCGCGGCGGGCGTCGACCTCGCCGGGCGCCACGGCACGGCGCTGCTCGCGGTGAGCCGCTCCGGCGCGGCGATCACCCGGCGCATCGGCAGCGTGCGCCTGCGCGCCGGCGACGTAGTGGTGCTGCGTGCTCCTCCCGAGCGGCTCGCCGAGGTGCTGTCGGAATTCGGCCTGCTGCCGCTCGCCGAGCGCAAGCTCGCGCTCGGCCACAGCCGCCGCAGCTACATCCCGATCGCAGTGCTGGCCGGCGCGATGGCGCTGGTCGCGCTCCACCTCGTGCCGGTGGCGATGGCGTTCTTCGGCGCGGCGGTGCTGCTGCTGCTTTTGCGCGTCATGACCATGCACGAGGCCTACGAGACGATCGAGTGGCCGGTGATCGTGCTGCTCGGCGCCCTGATCCCGGTGAGCGACGCGGTGCGGGCGACCGGCGGCACCGACCTCATCGCCAGCAACCTGTCGGGCCTGATGCACAGCGTCCCGCCGATTGCAGCGATCGGCCTCCTGCTCATCGCCGCGATGGCGGTGACGCCGTTCCTCAACAACGCCGCGACGGTGCTGGTGATGGGGCCGATCGGCGCGAGCCTCGCCCAGAAGCTCGGGCTCAACCCGGACCCGTTCCTGATGGCCGTATCGGTCGGGGCGGCCTGCGACTTCCTCACCCCGATCGGTCACCAGTGCAACACCCTGGTGATGGGCCCGGGCGGCTACCGCTTCGGCGACTACGCCCGCCTCGGCCTGCCGCTCTCGCTCATGGTGATCGTGGTCGGCACGCTGCTGATCAGCCTGTTCTGGCCGGTGGCGCCGCGGTGAGGCGGAGCCCGTGAGAACCCCGATTTCCCGAAAGGTCATTCCTTGAGGGATTGTCCGTACGTGACACCGTGTCGCCACGGGCCAGAATCGTGTCTCCCGGGCCCGGGGGATACAGAAGTGGCATGACGGCGATCTGGTTCATCTTCGCGCTCATGACCGGCTTGGCGGTGCTCGCCCTGCTCTGGCCGATGTCACGCCGCCTCGCGCTCGCGGCCGTGCCGGAGGGCGAGGCACGGATCGCCACCGAGACCGGCTTCTACCGCGACCAGCTGCGGGAGATCGACCGCGACGCCGCCCGCGGGCTCCTGGCCGAGCCGGAGGCCGAGGCAGCCCGGGCCGAGGCTGCGCGCCGCCTGCTGCGGGCGAGCCGCGAGCCCGGCCGGGTCGCGGGTGCGGTCGGCGAGCCGGCCCTGCGCCGGCGCCGCGCGGCCTCCGCCTTCGCCCTCTCGACGGTGCCGCTGGTGGCTCTCCTCGTCTACGGCATGTACGGCTCGCCGGACCTGCCGGCCCAGCCCCAGGCCGAGCGCCTGGCCCATGCGCGATCGGCCGGCAACGACCTCGCGGCGGCGGTGGCGCAGATCGAGGCGCATCTCGCCAAGGCGCCGGAGGACGGCCGCGGCTGGGCGGTGCTCGCCCCGGTCTACCTGCGCGTCGGCCGCGGCGAGGACGCGATCAAGGCCTACGAGAATTCGCTCAGGCTGCTCGGCGAGGATGCGACCCGGCTCGCCGATTACGGCGAGGCCCTGGTGGCGACGGGCGACGGGGTCGTCTCGTCCAAGGCCCGCGACGCTTTCGAGCGGGCGCTCAAGCAGGATCCCAACGCGGTCAAGCCGCAATTCTACCTCGCCCGCGCCGCCGAGCAGGACGGCGACCGCACCCAGGCCCGCACCCGCTACGCCGCGCTCGCGGCGGGAGCGCCGCCCGAGGCGCCCTGGCTGCCGATGGTGCGCGACAGCCTCGCCCGCCTCGACGGCACCGCGCCACCCCCCAGCGTCAAGCCGGCGACGGGACCCGCCAAGGGACCCGCCATGAGCGAGGAGCAGCGCGGCATGGTCCGCGGCATGGTCGAGGGGCTGGCCCAGCGACTCGCCGCGCAAGGCGGCACGCCGGAGGAATGGGCCCGGCTGGTGCGCTCCTACGGGGTGCTCGGCGAGCGACCGAAGGCCGAGGAGGTCCTGGCCCAGGCGCGGACGGCGCTCGGGAACGATGCAGCCAAGCTCGTGCCGGTGGAGGAGGCCGCCCGCGAGATGGGAGTGAGTACGGCGAAGGCGGCACCGTGAGGATCGCGACGGCCGGGCGCATGACCCCTCCCCCCTCTGCTGCAGGGCTGTCCGGGGAAAAGAAATGGCGCGGGTTTCCCCTCTCCCCGCGGGCGGGGAGAGGCCTGAGCTCCGAAGGGGCTCAGGGAGCAGCGAACCGCAGGTTCGCCGCAAGGGTGAGGGGGAGGTGCCGGAGGAGGCTCCTCCGGAAACACCCCCTCACCCTCGCTCCGGCTGCGCCTCCGCTTGCCGTATTCCCTGAACAGGAACACGGCCCTCTCCCCGCCCGCGGGGAGAGGGGAAACCCGCGCCACTTCTTTCTCCGGACGGTCCTGCGCAGAGGCGGAGAGTTCACGGCTGCGCCCGTCTCGGCACCGCCGCGCAAGCTCTGCTATACACCGACAACCAACAGAGCCGGCTCCGCGCCGGCCGCCCCTGGGAGACGCCGCGCATGACCCTCGCCACACCCCTCCCCCGCC